>CAYTAY010000026.1:0-23708 GCA_964435845.1 uncultured Azoarcus sp. | reverse complement strand
GCTGCCGATCGCGCTGTCGATCACGCTGCTGATCACCGGCTACCTGTGTATCGCCGTGGCCGTGGAGCAGATCGACAACGCCACTTCCATGGGCGTGGCTGGGGTGATGGGCGTCGTGCTTGCCACCCATGGTGCAGCCTGGGGCCTTGGCGCGGGTCTGCTCATGTGGTTGTTGATCGAGCGCCGCAACAAGCAGGTTCCCGCCGACGAGCCGATCCATATCGAGGACAACATGCCACACGAACCCGACCCCGAGGATCCCAAACCGGTAAAGGCATCCTGACGGGGTGAGTGCCGCACCCAACCCGGCGGGGTTTCGGCCGGGCGTTCGATATCCAGGAGCTCACATGAATACCAAGCATAACCTCGCGATTTTTTCCCTGCTGCTGGGCAGCGTGATCGCGGCAGTCCCTGTTGCCGCGCAGGAGGTCCAGTGGCGCGACGCGTGGATGCCGGCCTATTCGGTCGAAATGGCTGACACGCCGCTTTTCGCAACCCTGGTCAATCTCTCCGAGCGCAACGACCGCCTGATCGCGGCACGCAGCGACCAGGCCGAGCAGGTCAGCATCCGGGCTCTGCAGCAGACAAACGGCGCCCTGCGCGAAGTGGTGCTCGACAGCCTCGAACTGCCTGTCGGCGTGCCGGTCACGCTTGGCAGTGATACCGCCTGGCTGCTGCTCGAAAACACCCGCAGGCCGGTGCGCGCGCGCAGCACACACACTGTAACGCTGGTCTTCGAACACGCCGGAGAGGTGCGCAAACGTGTCCGCGCCATCCCGGTGCGCTTCCCGGCCGAGCGGGTGGACGACATCCACTCCGACCCGCTGCAGCGCCCGCTCACCTCGCCGCGGATCGAAAGTCTCGACGACGCCCTGCGCAGCGACCCCTTCCTGCGCTAGTCGATTTATCGGCTCCTCCCCGAGGCCGGTGCCGACATCCGTCGGGCCGGCCTCATCTTTTCGGCCCCTGAGTGAGCACTGTGCGGACAATGGTATGCTCCGCTGACCTACCCGGCGTAGATCCGCTTAAACCTCAAGACCAAATCCTCTCTTGCCGTCGTCATCCTGCTCATCGCATTGTTCGGCACTGGGCTGTTGGTTCAGGATTACCTGATACAGAACTCGATCAAGCGTAGCGTGGCCGATCAACAGTCGGTGCTGGTGTCCAGCATCGCGGAGGAAATCGAGCAACGCTTGCGCATCAACGCCGAAGCCCTGCAGGGCGTCGCCCGGGGCATCGACGCCGGGATGATGCGCGATCCGACCGAGCTCCGGCGCTATCTCGACACACAGCAAGGCATGCTGTCGATATTTTCCGCAGTCATCGTGGTGGCGCCGGAGTTGATCGTGATGGCGGACTTGCCACAGGTACCCGGGCGTGTCGGTACCGATGTCTCCAGTCTGGCACACCTGCAGCAGATCCGCGTCAGCAGCGAGCCGGTCATCTCGGCGCCATTCACCGGCCGGGTAGTGGATCGCCCGCTGGTCGCCCAGTCGGTGGCCGCGCTCGACGTCGATGGTGAAATCGTCGCCATCGTCTCCGGCACCATGGACCTGCTCGCGGAGAGTTTCCTCGGCGCGCTGAAGGCGCGTGAATACGGTCGCGGCGGCCGCTTCGTGCTGACGACCCACGACCGTCTCAGCATCATCGGGAGGAACAACGGCAACACTTTGGAGGTGTTTCTGCCGCATGGCGTCAGCCCGATCTATGACCTGGCGCTGAGCGGCTGGCAGGGTACCGAGCTGGGTTTCATAGGCGGCGCAAAACCCAAGTTGATGAGCTTCCAGACCGTGGAGCACGCCGGCTGGATTCTAGGCGCGATCATACCGGCAGACGAAGCTTTCGCGGCCGTGGCGGAGTCGCGCCGGACGGCGATCGCGCTGCTGCTCGGCTCTTCGATTGTGGTCGGGATGCTGGTCTGGCTTGCGGCGCGTCTCGCGCTGAGCCGCCTGGTTGCGCTGCGCGACGACATGGTTGCAGCAGAAAAACGCCCCGTCGGGGCTCCAATCGCGGACTACGGCGATGACGAGATCGGAGAAGTTGCGTCGAGCTTTTTCAAGGTGTTCGAAGACCTCGCCCGATCGCGCAGCGAGAGTCTTGAGCGGGCCGAGGAATTGCAATCCATACTTTACGCTTGCCCGGTGGGCATCGCGATCACGCAACAAGGCCGAATCAAACGCCTGAATCCCGCCTTCGAGCGCATCTTCGGCGTCAGTTCGGACGCCCTCGATGGCGAAACTCTGGAGCGGTTTCACGACAGTCCGGAGGATTACGGGGAAACAAAGCAGCGGGTCAGAGCCGGCATTGGCAACGGCCAGACACTGACGCTGGAAAGACAGTTCGCAAAACACAGCCGCGAGCGTTTCTGGGCACGGGTATATGTGCGCCAACTCGATCCAAGTGACAGCGACAAGGGTATCGTGATCCTCATCGAGGACATCAGCGAACGCCGAGCCAGCGAGGAGCGCATCCGCTTTCTGGCGGAACACGATTCGCTGACCGGTCTGCCGAACCGCTTGCTGCTCTACGATCGGCTTGAAATGGCCATTGCGAGCGCGCGTCGCCGCGGCGGGCAGTTGGCCCTGATGTTCATCGATCTGGACCGTTTCAAGAACATCAACGATTCGCTGGGCCACTACGTCGGCGACCAGCTTCTGGTGCAGATCGCCAACCGCATCAAATCTGTACTCCGGGAATGCGACACGGTTGGCCGTCCCGGAGGTGACGAGTTTGCGCTGCTGCTGCCCGATGTCGCCGACGCACGTGCCGCAGCCGGGGTGGCCGAGAAGCTTCTGACCTGTCTTGCAGAACCCTATGATGTTGCAGGTCATCATCTGTCGGTCACGGCCAGCATCGGCATCGCACTCTATCCGGATGACGGCCGTGACATCGAGACGCTGGCGGCGAACGCGGACGCCGCGATGTATCACAGCAAGGACCTTGGCCGAAACACCTACCAGTTCTTCCGCGCGGAGATGAACGAGCGGGTGCTCGAGCGCATGCAACTCGAACACGCGATGCGTGTGGCACTACAGGACGGTGAGTTCGAGCTTCACTACCAACCGCAGGTAGAGGGTCAGAGCCGCAAGGTGATCGGTTTCGAGGCGCTGGTGCGTTGGAACCACCCCCGCCAGGGCATGATTTCGCCTGCCCGTTTCATTCCGGTTGCCGAGGACACCGGCCTCATCGTACCGCTGGGCGACTGGGTGCTGATCGAGTCCTGCCGACAGAACAAGGCCTGGCTCGACGCCGGTCTTCCTTCGCTGCCGGTGTCGGTGAACATTTCGCCACTGCAGTTTCGCCGACCGGATTTCGCCACCACCGTCGCGCAACTGCTCGAGGCCACCGGTTTACCGGCTGGTTGTCTGGAGCTGGAGTTGACCGAAGGCGTGATGATGAACGCGGTCGAGCGCAACATCGAGACGCTATGCAGTCTGCGTGATCTCGGGGTGAAGGTGTCCATCGACGATTTCGGCACCGGCTACTCGTCGCTGGCCTACCTCAAGCGTCTGCCGATCGACACGCTCAAAATCGACCAGGCCTTCGTGCGTGACGTCGTGGATGACCCGGACGACGCCGCGATCATCACCACCATTATCGGCCTGGCGCGGAACATGAAGCTGCGGGTGGTGGCCGAGGGCGTGGAAAACGAGGAGCAAATGCGTTTTCTGATCGCCGGTGGATGCACGCAGCACCAAGGCTATCTGTTTTCCCGGCCGCTGCCCGCGATCGACTTCGAGCGCTTCTGGCGCGAAAGCCTCGCCAGCGGCCAAGCTTAATCCGGATTGATCGCCAGCCGAGTGTCGGTCGTTTCCAATCCGCGCCAGCGGAACTGACCGATCAACAACTCGGCACTGAAAGGCCATGCCCGCCATGGCGCCAGGTCGGGCGGTCCGTCGGTTTCCGCCGCACGCACATAATCATCCAGGTCCAGACGGTCGATCGCAAGGTCGAACCGAAGCGCTCGCGCGGCCTGCCGCTCGAAACGCCAGGTGCCCGCCAGTTTGCTCTCATCCAGGCGACCGGTCACTGCCCCCTGCACCTTGTCGAGCCGCGGCCACCAGTCGGCGAGCATCTCCAGATCGAGCTCGATGACTTCCGCAGCCCCTTTCAGGGGCGGAAAGCGCAAGCCCAGACGCCCCTGCCCATGCACATGGTCGGCACCCGTAGCGTCGATGGAGTACGCCGCGACCCCAGCAAACTCACCCACAACATCGAACGGACCGGTCAGCGTCCAGGCAATCGCCAGCTCGGCATCCACAGCGGTCGCAGCCGTGACTCGCAACTGCCGAACGCTGAACTCAAGCTCAGCGTGGCGCGGCTCGACTTCCACTGCGATTTCTCCGGTCAGACCGCTCAGCGTGAGTCCATCCGCCGCGAATGCCAGTTCAACAAGCGACGAATTCAGGTTCAACGCCTGCTCGCTGCCTTGCATCTGCAGTGCAAGGCTCAGATCGCGCATTCTCGTCTCGTGTCCTGTGGCAGCCAGCTCGGCAAGCGTCAGTGCAATATCAACCGCTTCGAAACCCTCGGCATGCCCCTCGAAGCGCAGGGAGGTCTCGCGCAGCTTCAAGCCCTCGACGGCGGTTTCTACCCCGCCCAGCTGCGAAATCCGCCCCGCTATCGACACGCCCTGCACCGTCGCCAGCAAGTCGGCATCGAAGACAAGGCGACCGGGCAGGGAGCCGCCTGAAGGCATCTCGAGCTCGATGTTGGCACTGGTGACCCTGACCGGGTTCGGGCCATCGACCGACAGCCGACCCTCGCGAACGAGGATTCGGCGAACCGCTGGCAGCGCAGCGCCCCCCGCACCGCGGTTCGGGACCAGCCAGGCGTCGGCGGACAACCAGCGCGCCGGCTCGTCGCCGAGCATGATCTCGGGCTGCTCGAGCACGATGCGCTCGACTACCAGCATGCCGCTGCGCAGCGCCCGGGCATCGATCTCCACCGCCAAACGCTGATTGCGGACCAGCGTCTTGCCGTCATCGGTGATCGTGACGTCATCGAGCATGAACAAGGGCTGGGGCCACAGTTGCCAGCGCGCCGGGCCCTCGACGCTGATATCTGGTATCAAGGCTGCAGCGAAGGTCGCCTCGATCTGCTGCGCCACCCATCGCTCGAGAACCGGGCGGGTCAGATAAAACGACGCGAAGAGCAAGGCGACGATGACTATCGAGGCGACTGCCAAGCCATGCCACGACCAACGCGACCGAGGGGGTGAGTGCTTCACAGCGCCGGCAGCCGCAGGGTGAACACACTGCCCTTGCCGGGCCCGCTGCTCACCGACACGGCGCCACGATGACGCTCTGGCCTGCGGTCCGGGGACCGACGAAGCCATCGGGGTCGATCGCCAGCGCCTGGCCGATCAGGGTGTCGCCAGACTGCACCACATCGCGGATTGCATCCGCTGAGTACGACGTACCCACCACGAGGGCCAGCACCGCGCCAACGATCCAGCGCTTCACGAGAACAGGCACAGGCATTGGGGCACTCCCTTGGCCAAAGGCGACGCGAGGATGGGTCAGGTGGATCAACCCGCGATCGGGACCGGTTCCACGTCGGCCGTGCATTCGAGTCTCATGCGCCCCTCCCAAGAGCGAAGTCCCCGACGAAGGGGTTGCCGCGCCGCTCTTCGCCGAAGGTGGAAGCCGGCCCATGGCCCGGAATGAAAGAGACGTCGTCGCCAAGCGGAAACAGCTTGTCGCGGATGGACGAGATCAGGGTCGCGTGATCGCCCCGCGGAAAATCGGTGCGCCCGATCGAGCCGGCGAACAGCACGTCACCGACGAAGGCGGTGCGACTTTCAGGCTCGAAGAACACCACGTGGCCCGGCGTATGCCCGGGCGCATAGATGACTTGCAGCACCGCCTTGCCCACCGTCACGGTATCGCCGTCGGCCAGCCAGCGGTCGGGGGTGAAGGTCTGCGCGCCCGCTACACCGAACATCCTGCTCTGCTCTTCCATGCCATCGATCCAGAAGCGATCGTCGGGATGCGGCCCCTCGATGGGCACGTCGAGTTCCCCCGCCAACCGCGCGGCACCGCCGGCATGGTCGAGATGCCCATGGGTAATCAGGATCTTCTCGACGCTGACGCCGAGTTGGGCGATCTCGGCGGTGATACGTTCGATGTCGCCGCCCGGGTCCACCACGGCGGCACGGCGTGTCTCGGCACACCAGACCACGCTGCAATTCTGCTGAAAGGGCGTGACTGGAACGATGCGGTATTCAATCATCGGGTTGCGTTTAAAATGCTTGAGGAAACGCACAGTTTAACCCGGCGACACCAAGACATCACCGGGCCCTGGTTCGCGACCCATGATCTCGTCGGGCCAGAGCGCCATGACGGTCAGTCGAGCAGCGCGACGGATTTGATCAGTGCGAACACCTCCCGGCCGGGTGCCAGTTCGAGACGCGACACCGAACTCGGCATCAGCTCTGCCAGCAGCAATTGACCGTCGGCAAGTCTGCACGATACGAGCATGCGCTCGCCACGGACCAAGTCGATACGCTCGATGACGACGCGCAGGTGGTTCTGGATGCTGATCCGGGAAGGGTCGTCCAGCGCGAGACTGACATCCCGGGCCAACACCCGGACCCGGGTGCGGCTACCGACCGAGACAGATGGCATCGCACCCAGCCACAGGCGCGCCTCGGGCGTGCCGAAGGCGCGAAGACCGTTCGCGACCCCCTCGCCGAGTTCGCCCTCCAGCACCGACGCTGCGCCCTCGTCGTCGAACAGCGGCGAATCCGGCCGCGCCATCGCCTCGCGCAGCGTGTCGACGCGCTCGATGCGCCCGTCGCGCATGAAGACGACCCGGTTGGCGAGACGCTCGACCTCCCCGGAGACGTGGGAAACCATCACCATCGGCACACTCGCCTCGTCCGCAAGCCGCGACAGAAACGGCATGATCTCGCGCTTGGTCTGCGTGTCGAGCGCCGACAACGGCTCGTCGAGCAGCATCAGGCGCGGGCTGGTCAGCA
The DNA here is from genome assembly GCA_964435845.1 of uncultured Azoarcus sp. Lineage (GTDB taxonomy): Bacteria > Pseudomonadota > Gammaproteobacteria > Burkholderiales > Rhodocyclaceae > Azoarcus_F. Next base: position 16,726 of record CAYTAY010000026.1, on the reverse strand, counting down.
GGGCGCGACCCAGCGACACCCGCTGGCGCTGGCCGCCGGAGAGCCTGTCGATGCCGCGATCGAGCAGATCGCCGATGCCGAGCATGTCGACCACCTCCGGGAGGTGCAAGCGGCGCTCACGCCCGGGCGTGCGCTTGTAGCCGTAGAGCAGGTTGTCGCGCACTGAAAGATGCGGCAGCAGACTGTGCTCCTGGAAAACCAGCCCGATACGGCGACGATGCAGCGGCACGAAGCTGCGACCTGTTTGCCACGCGCTGTCGCCGAAGCGCACCTCGGCCCCCACGACCTTGTCCAGACCTGCGATGACCCGCAGCAAGGTGGTCTTGCCGCAGCCGGAGCGACCGAACAGCGCAGTAACGCCCTCGAGCGGCAAAGCGAGATCAACGTCGAGCACGAACCCCGCCCGCCGCAGCGATGCACGTACTGTCAGGGTCGACCTGCTCGGGGTCACGCCCGAAGTGGGGGCTGCTGTAGAGCCTGACGGCGGTGGCATCGTGACGTGGGTCGGCGTCGCGGTCATGATCCTGAAAACCTAAGTTGGACGTGTTCGAGTGTGCGTCTGGCGCGTCGTCTGGCAAGGCGCGACAAGGCCGGCATGGTCGCTCCCTGCAAGGAGGAACAACGCAGCCAGGCGGCGCGCCAGGCGTGCGATCGGGCACGTAGCGGAATCACCCGGCGGGTGACCGTCGTCGAAGGCACTATCCCAAGCCATGTAAGGCATTCAAGACCATGGAGAGCGATCAATTGAGGTTTCTAGGATGATCAGCCTACCTTGGCAACTACGAACTTGCGGTTGATCGCATAGACCACGAACAGGGTCAGGAAGGCGAACACCAGCAGGCCGAGCGACAGGCGGTGTGCGGCATCGTAGTTGAGCGCCTCGGTGTGATCGTAGATCAGGACCGACAACACCTTGGTCTCGCCCGGGATGCTGCCGCCGAGCATCAGGATCACACCGAACTCGCCCAGCGTGTGTGCGAAGGTCAGGGTGAAGGCGACGACGAAGCCGCCGCGGGTCAGCGGCAGCACGACGGTGAAAAACCGGTCCACTGCATTGGCCCCCAGAGCACTTGCCACCTCGACCGGACGGCGCCCCAGTTGGCTGAAGGCCTGGTGCAGCGGCTGCACCGCGAAAGGCATCGAGGAGATGACCGAGGCCACCAGAATGCCTTCGAAAGAAAACGCCAGATGGGTGAGACCAATACTTTCCAGCGTCCCTCCGACGAAGCCGCGCGGGCCGAGCACGATGAGCAGATAGAAACCGAGCACCGTCGGCGGCAACACCAGCGGCAGCGCAACGATAGCCTGTACCGCAGTGCGCAGGTTCGAACGCCCGGCCGACAACCACCACGCGATGGGCGTTGCGATCACGAGCAAAATGAGCGTGGTGAACAGGCACAGCTTGAAGGTGACTTCGATAGCCTGCCAGTCCTGTGGACCAAGTCCGAGCATGGCGGTCTGGTGTCCGATGGTAAGGCGCTCAGCGTGCGGGCATCACGAAGCCGTAGCGCTCCATGATCTCGTGTGCCTCATCGGTTTCCATGAAAGCCGCAAACTCCATCACCCCTGGCCTACCTGCCCCGCGCGCTGTCACCACATAGCCCTGGGTCAGCGGGTTATGCAGCGTCTCGTCGATCAGGTGATGTCCGTGCTTGGCCAACTCCGGAAATTTTGCCAGCGACAGCGCGATGATGCCGACTTCAGCCGCACCGGACTCGACCATTTGCGCTGTGTGCGCGATGTTCTCGCCAAATACCAGCTTGCCTTGCACCGCTTCCCACACGCCGACCGCCTGCATCGCTTCCTGCGCACGCAAACCATAGGGAGCGTGCGAAGGCTGCGCGATGGCGATACGGCGCACACGCGGATCGGTCGGCAAATCGGCCAGCGTCAATTCGGACGCATCGAAGGTCGTACTCCAGATAACGATGCGGCCGATCGCATACACCGCCGGCTCGGTGGCCGCAAAGCCTTCGGCACGCAGACGCTGGGGGAACGAGATGTCGGCAGAGAAAAAGATATCGAAGGGCGCACCGTTGATGATTTGTGTGGTCATCTTGCCGGACGAGCCATAGACCACCTCGACTTTGTGATCGGGATACGCCTTGCGATAGATCTCGATCACGTCATCGAGCGCAAAGCGCAGGTCGGAGGCTGCGGCGACGGTGAACTTGGCCGCCTGCACTGCGTTGGCCGACATCATGACGGCGAGTGCGATCAGGAAAAGGCGGACATTTTTCATGGTTTTTACTCCTGTGCAATCAATCGCAGGTGGCCAGAATCACGCTGGACGACTTGAAGATGGCGCCGGCGCGGGTACCCACCGCCAACGCCATGCTTTCGCAACTGCCGTGCGTGACCACGGCAGTGACGTTCTTGCCCGAGGGCAGCGCGAGCGTGACTTCATCATTGACCGTGCCGGCATGGATCGCGGCGACCTCGCCCCACAACTGGTTGCGCGCGCTCAGACGTACGGCCGGATCGGTAGTGAGCAACACCGACGACGACTTGACCAGCGCAAGCACCTCCTTCCCGAGCGCCAGTCCGAGCGTCTCGGCGCTCGTTTTCGTGATTACTGCCACGATCTCGGTTTCAGCGTCGAGCCGGATGCACACTTCGTAGTCAACCTGCCCGTCACGCAAGGCCACGATGGGGCCGGAAAACTGGTTGCGGGCACTGCTCTTCATTGCCATGCGCTGCATGATCATACGAAAATCCCCCACATCGGCGGGTGCATCCATGGCCAGCCGTGCCGCCACTCTTTCGAGCGCCAGCTGGGTTTCAATCTCCAGCGCGCGGTACATCGCGACCATGCGCCGGCCGTAATCGGTGAGCACTGTTCCGCCACCCTGGCGCCCACCGGTCACGCGCAATACCAGCGGCTCGGGCGACAGGTTGTTGAGGGTGTCGACCGCGTCCCACGCCGCCTTGTACGAAAGCGGAACCGCCTTGGCGGCCTGGTTGATCGATCCGTGTAGATCGATCGCCTCCAGCAAGCGCACCCGGGTATCAGACAGCGCACTGCCGGCAGGCGCCTCGATCGACAGACGGCCGACGAACCGTTCTGGAGCGTGGGTCGTCATCATTCTTCCTTTATAGCGATACGTATATAGCGAAAGGCATGCCACTTCCGAAAGCTGTTGCCAGCCCCACCAGAACAGCAATATTCCTGCGATCTCATGGCATGTCGAGCGTTACCCCAGGCACTGGGGTGGCACATCGAATCCATCGCGTTATATACAATCATACATATAATATCGCAAAGACGACAAGCACAGGGGAAAGGTCGCGCGATACCGCCCGAAGGCCGATCCGACACGTCCGCTCATCGTTACGGCCGGGGCCCCGCGAACTCACCGGGCAAGCGCCGCGAAGGCTTGCACCCGGGCGATGTCATCAGACCTGTCGATCCGTGTCAGAGGAACAGATAACTGCAGATCGCCACCGCCGCGATCACCGCGACCACGTCGGCGGTCAGTGCCGCTGCAAGCGTATGACGAATCCGCCGGATCTGCACCGCGCCAAAGTATACGGCGAGCACATAGAAGGTGGTTTCGGTCGACCCCTGCAGCGTCGTCACCAGATACCCGATATAGCTGTCCGGGCCGATGGTCGGGTCGTTGATGATCGAGGCCATGACGCCGTAGGCGCCCGAACCCGACAGCGGACGCAGCAGCGCCATCGGCAAGGCTTCGGCGGGCAGGCCCAGGGGGCCAGTGATGCCACCGAGTACGGTGACCATCACGTCCATCGCGCCACTGGCGCGGAACATGCCGACTGCGACCAGAATCGCCACCAGATAGGGGATGATGCGCAGTGCGACCTGAAAGCCGTCCTTGGCGCCCTCGACGAAGACCTCGTAGATGCGCACCTGACGGGCGACGCCGAACAGCAGGAAGCCCATCATCAGGCCAGGGACGATCCATGGCGAGATCAGCCGCCCCCACAGGATGGTGGCCGGGATCATCGCAACGATGCCACCGAGGGCGAGTATCGACACCCATAGCGGATAGGCGCCCGGGTCCTCGACCGTCTCGCGCTCGGGGTCGTCCCGCACCCACGGGCGATCCATCGCCTCGGCCGCGGGATCTGGCGGACCAACCGCCGAGAAACGCTTGTAGACGAAGGCCGCGCTGATCGCCGCGATGGTCGCACAGACCGTGGCGAACAGCGTCGTTGGCAGAATGCCGGCCGGGTCGGCGGAACCGGCTGCCGCACGGATCGCGATGACGCCGGTCGGCAGCAGCGTGATGCTCGAGGTGTTGATCGCCAGAAACAGCGCCATCGAGTTCGTCGCGGTGCCAGGGCGGGCGTTGAGCTTGTCGAGTTCCTGCATCGCGCGGATGCCGAAGGGGGTCGCGGCATTGCCGAGACCAAGCGCATTGGCCGAGAAGTTGAGGATCATCGCCCCCATGGCCGGATGATTGGGCGGCACCTCGGGGAAGAGGCGCACCATCAGCGGCCGGATCAGGCGCGCGATGATCACCAGCAACCCGCCGACTTCGGCGACCTTCATCAGGCCGAGGAACAGCGTCATCACGCCGACCAGGCCGAGCGCCAGTTCCACCGCCCCACCGGCCGACGAGATCATGCCGGCGGACAAGGCCTCCATCGGCGACTGCACACCCTCGACCGGGACGTGGCCAATCTCGCGCCAGGCAGCGGCGACAAAGGCGATGGTGACGATGCCGAAGAAGATCCAGTTCATGCGGGCCGGGATTGCGGTCTAGTCGATGCTGCGGGATTCTCGCACACTGCCGTGTCGCCGGCCTGTAACTGACGCCCGACTGCTGCCGTGTACGGCAGTTGTCTGCCGCACAAGTGCCTGGCGGCAGACATTGGGCCGCATCTGCACACAGATCGATAGTGCCGTAACCCACGCCTTTCGTAACATCAGGCAAAGACAACGCACGGTGGCATGCTATTTGCTGTGGCGCCCCGATCAAGCAAGCAGGCATTGTCCGCCTGATCGATTAACGAACAGGAAAGCACAGCCTCCTCGAGCGTGTCGAGCGCCCCGTCGTGGTACCACGGTCCGGTCTTGGCCACGTTGCGCAGCTGCGAGGCCTTGAACACCATTCGGTCGGCCTCGTCGCCGGTGAGCACGAATCGGCCCTGGTCCTCCTGGTAGGGATAGTCGCGGTAAATGCCGAGCTTCTCGAAGGTCACGCCGCCGAGCAAGGCGCCGTCGTGTCAGCGCGAAGATACCCATAGCGAGCAGGCCTGCACGCTTCAGGGATGTGGACAAAAGATTGAAAAACATGGCGAATACATCCTGCTGACAATTGGAACCATGCGGGCAACCTGACCGGCCAAGCTGGGCGCACTCCGGCGATCATGATCAGGATCACGCAACCTTTACCGGGAATCCCTGTAGCGCATCAAGGGCGAAGGCGCATTTCACGCCCCCGCACGATCATCAACCCTTGCTGCGCTGCGCCGGTTTGGCGGGCTCCTCGTGAATTTCCTCCCAACCGGTGATCATCGACTTGATGTGCGCGAAGACGCTGTGGCCAGTCGTGGTGAGATAGACATGCACGATGAAGAACACCAGCATCATGAAGGCACCGGCCAGATGCGCGGTTGCCACCCACTCGAGACTCAGCCACTGGTCTATACCCCAGTCCGACCAGTAGGCGTAAAAGAGATACAACAGGCCCGAGATCCAGATGATTGGCGACACCATCGCGAGCAGCGCAAGGTAGGCCAACCGCTGCAGCGGGTTGTGTTTTTGCAGCACGGTCTTCTTGTAGGGATGGGGCACGCCCTTGAAGATGTCCCAGGCGTAGTAGCGGGCGATGGCGTCGATCTTCCGCAAGGTGGGGATGTACTGCTGCCACTCACCGGTGGTGAATTGCCAGAAGATCGTGAACGCCCAGAGGATGATCAGCGCCCAGGCGGTGAGCGTGTGTAGTTCCACCGCGCGCTGGAATCCGAGGTTCTCGTATAGACCCGCGATCTCGAAGCCAGTCAGCATCATGAACAGGATCAGCGCCGCCTGCGACCAGTGCCAGAAGCGCTCATAGCGTTTGAAGACGTAGATTTTCTCGACCGTGTGCTCGCTCATTTCGCCTTCCCCTTGTAGTGCAGTACGACACGGATGGCGCTGTGGATCAACACGCCGGCCAGAGCGCCAAACACTGCCAGCAGGCCCAGCATGCGTACCAGCGGATTGGCATCCCGCCCCGGCACATAGATCCCTTCGACACCTTCCAGACGCCCGTCGCGGCTATGGCACTCATTGCAACCGACCGACTGTTCCTTGGGCGCGACCATGTGGGTGATCGGCCACACCATCGTCGTCGGAACGAAGTCGAATTCGCCGCTGAAGGCTTGACCGCTCGCATCGGCGCCGGCACGCAGCGCCTTTGGCCAGTCGAAGTTGAACCAGAAGGCAGTGTCGTTGGGCAGCGCCACTTGCGGCACGAGCAGGGTCTTGTGCACGGTGTCGTAGGGTTGCTTGCCCTGGAAGAGTTTGACCGGCCAGATCCGCGCTGCCGGGTCACCCGCTTTGCCGACGAAACGGTTGATCGCCACCGGACCGGCGGCAGGATCGATGACCGTATCCGGCTGGATGTAATCGACCGAACCGTCGAACCACTGATAGACCGGTACAACGTACTCACCGTTGACGAAGCTGCCCTTGCGGCTGTCGTAGGTGGTATGACCATTCTCGTCCTTGATGATCATGGGCTTGCCGTTTTCATCCAGGCGACCGGCTACCGACCAGTCCCAACCCATCCTGGTCGGCACACCGCCGCGCGCGAAGCTCGGGATGTGGCAGCTCTGACACGCCAGTGTGCTAGTGTGCTGATTCAAGCGCTCGGCATGCAGAAAGCTCTCCTGATGGGGCTTGTCGCCATGGCAAGCCTGACAGGTGGCGGGATTGCGATCGCTCTGCTCACCTCTCATCAGCGGGCCATGCGGGTCGGCTGCCGTCATCTGTATGCGGCTGCCGGGCACGACGTGCTTATCGGTCTGGTGGCAGTCGCTGCAGGCAAAGTCAAGGCCGTCGGTGGCCATGTGCACATCGAGGTCGCGGTGCGGGTTGTTCAGCGAGGAATCGAGATCGCCGTGCTTGACACCGTCACCACCGCCGCCGTAGTAGTGGCAACTGCCACAGGTTTCGCGCGAGGTCGGTCCGACGTTGCGCGCGACCGATACCAGATCGACCGGATCGTAGAACTTGCCTGAACCGGGCGGATACTCGGTGCGCTCATAGGCGGGATGGCCGGCCAGACCACGTGCCTTCACATAGTCACCGGTGTTGTGGCAGGCGAGGCAGTCTACCTTGGTCTCGTTGGTGAAGTCGAAGGTATCGTCTTCCCAGCCGTAGCCGATGTGACAGGAGTTGCAGAAGGCCTCGTTCGAGCGGTCGCCGATGCAGAAACCGTTGAGCATGGTTTTCTTGCCCAGCTTCTCGCCGGTTTGCGGGTGCTCGTATTCCCAGGTCCAGTGGCGCGTGCCCATGACCTGCGTGGCCGCTTCGGTGTGGCAGGACAGGCACGCTCGCGTGACGTCTTCGCCGGTGGCGAAAGGCCCCTGCAGGATCTCGAACCTGCTGTGATCGGCGGTTGCCGCCGAAGCCACGCCGGTGACAAGAAGCAGCAACCCAAGCACCAGCGCCCGGGCTGCAAATTCGTGAAGTAATGCCATCTCTCTGTGTGCCTCGAACCAAATGTCTACCAGCGGGTGCGCGCGACGTTCTTGTGACGTCTTTCTCTGTCGTGCCCGAAAGACAGAAAAAAGGGAAGCGGGGGCTGGAGGAGAGACAAGGACGCGAGCCATTCCAGGGGTCGGAGTGTCCGGGCAGACAACAATGGTCGCTTGAGGGAGACGCCCCCGCTTCATCTCACGCTATTGCGAAGACCGTGCCAGGTTTGACGCAGAGCCGGCGAACTCGGGTCGAACTCTTGTGGTGCCTGGGGTAGAAGGCCGTGCAGGACAAGCTCGAAAACACACCGAAAACTGCCACGCGGCCGTAAATGGCAGCACCTGCGTCATTTGGGGCAGATACTTTCGTCAGTCGAGACGGGCTTCGCGCAAACGCCGGTAGAGCGTGCGCTCGCTGATGCCGAGCTTGCGTGCCAGATCGCGGCGGCTGCCTCGATGCGCTCGCACAGCCTGGATGAAGGCCTGGCGCTCGATGCTCGCCCAGTCCTGAGGGGGCTCTGCCGGCGCGTTGCGGACGTCGGGCAAGGCCGTGCTCGCGTGCACCTCTTCCGGAAAATGCCCCGGCAGCAGCACGTCGCCATCGCACATCAGGCTGGCGCGCTCGAGCACATTGCGCAGTTCGCGAACGTTGCCCGGGAAAGCATAGGCGCGCAGCAGCCTGATCGCCGCCGGACTCACCCGCAGCTGGCGTCGAGGCGCCACGCGCTCGAGCAGCGACTCGACCAGCAGCGCAATGTCGGTCTGGCGGTCGCGCAGCGCCGGAACCGTGATCGGGAAGGTGTTGAGGCGGTAGTAGAGATCTTGGCGAAAACTGCCCTCGGCGATCATCTCCTTGAGCGGGCGGTGGGTCGCCGACACGAGACGAACGTCAGATTTGCGCAGCTCGATCGAACCGACGCGGCGATAGGTGCCCGTCTCCAGCAGACGCAAAAGCTTGACCTGCATGCCTAGCGGAATGTCGCCCACCTCGTCGAGAAACAGGGTGCCGCCACTGGCGGCTTCGATGAGGCCGGGCTTGCGGCTGGTCGCACCGGTGAAGGCGCCCCGCTCGTGGCCGAACACCTCGCTCTCGAACAGAGTTTCCGGCAATCCAGAGCAATCCACTGCGACGAAGGGCGCCGCGGCGCGCAGGCTCGCCGCATGGATAACATTGGCGACCACCTCCTTGCCGGTACCCGACTCGCCCTGCAGCAACACACTGGCGTCTGACGGTGCCACCCGCGCGACCAGCTCGAGCATCTGCTGAAAGGCCGGCGCACGCCCGACCATTCCCTGGCGGTCGCCGAGGCCGCGGGCGACGTTCATCGGCTCCATCTTCTCGATGAACCAGGCGATCTCGCCCTCGGCATCGCGCACCGGCGACAGCTCGATGTTTACATATTCCTCGCCGCGCGGCGTGTGGTGCAGGTGGAGCACCCGCTCGCGCTGTCCGGAGCGCAGGCTGCGCGCCAGCGGACAGGACTCCCCGGCCTGGTCACAGGGCACGCTGTAATGGTGCGAGACCTCGTAACAGGTGCGACCGATGACGCTACGCCCGGTGCCGAAGTTGCGCCGATAGGCGGTGTTGGCCGCGATGACCCGATACTCGCGGTCGCAAAGTATGTGCGGCTCCTCGAGCGTATCGAGAAAGGACACCAGTTCGGGCAGGGCTTGGGGCGTGACACTCATGTCAGTCGCTGTGGCGGTTGAACTGCCATCACAATGGCACCATGACGGCATCCGGGTCAATCGAAGCTTCGCCATCACGGGAGTGTCCGTAGCGGAACGAAGCTGTCGAGCACAGTGCAAGGCGGCGCCTCCAGGTTCGCGCACAACTTGATCTGGCGCAAGAAAACTGCGTTTGGTGCTCGCGAACCCCTTGAAATAAGCATAGACTTATGCTCTGCTCTGGAAACGCCATACGGCCGGACAGGCAGGCGAAAAAACCACTAAAGAGACGAAACCACTAAAGGAGGAGCCGCGATGCGCACCCCCGATCAGCCTGAAAACCTCACCGCCGAGGGCGAATCACGCCGCCGGCTGCTCCTGGGTGCCGGCGCTGCGCCTCTGGCGCTCGCCGCGGCCGGTACGCTGTCCACCCGAAAGGCCCGTGCCGCTCTGGCCACCAACGCCCGCATCGTCATCATCGGCAGCGGACTGGCCGGCCTCGCGGTCGCGAACAGGCTCGTACGCGAACTCGACGGCGCCCGGATCACAGTGGTCGACCGCAAGGAAGAGCACAACTACCAGCCCGGCTACACCCTGGTCGCCACCGGTATCTGGCCGGTGAACAAAGTCATCGACCGCAACGCCGATCTGATGCCGTCCGGTGTCACCTGGGCGCGAGAGATGGTCGCCGAATACGACCCGGACAACAACGCGGTGGTCACTGACGCCGGCCAGCGAATCCAGTACGACTATCTCGTCGTCGCCACTGGTTGCCATCTCGACTTCGACCAGATCGAAGGCATGGATGTGAACGCCATCGGTCGAAACGGCGTGACCAGCGTCTATCCGGGCACCAAGGCGATCACCGAGACCTGGAAAACCATGGACGCCTTCCGCCAGCGCGGTGGCAAGGCGGTGATGACGCTGCCGGCCACACCGATCAAGTGCGCCGGCGCCCCGCTCAAGGCCACCTTCATGCTCATCGACCGGATGCGCCAGGCCGGAACGCTCGAGCGTTCCGAGATCGTTTTCCACTCGGCCCTGGGCGTGGTCTTTGGCGTACCGGTGATCAACCAGATGATCCTCGAGCGCTGGACCGAGGCAAATGTGCCAGTGGTGTTCAACAGCAAGATGGTCGCGATCGACATCGGTGCACGCCAGGCGACCTTCCAGAGCCCGGAAGGTGAGCGCACTGTCGAAGACTATGACTTCATTCACGTCGTACCGCCGATGCGCGCACCCGACGCGGTGCTCAACAGCCCGCTCGCCTGGCAAGAAGGCCCGTTGGCAGCCGGCGGCTGGCTCGAGGTCGACCGGGAAACACTACGTCACCGCCGCTATCCGAACGTGTTCGGTGTCGGTGACATCAACGGCACGTCGCGCGGCAAGACCGCCGCGACCGTCAAACAAGGCGTACCGCTGGCGGTCAACAACCTCATCGACGTGATCGCTGGCCGGGAACCCTCGCAGCGCTTCAACGGCTACACTTCCTGCCCGATGATTCTGCGCGAAGGCTCCGCATGGCTGATCGAGTTCGACTATGACGGCAATCTTATCCCGTCGTTGCCGTTGGTCGATCCGCTGCAAGACAGCTGGTTCGCCTGGCTGCTGAAGGTGCAACTGCTCAAACCCGCCTACATGGCGGTCGCCAAGGGGAGGGTCTGATCATGTTTAATGAAGCCTGGCTTGCGATGAACATCATGTGGGAGTACGTGCTTGCCAACCTGCCGATCGTCATCATCCTGCTCATGACCATCGCCTTCCTGTTCGGTATCGCCGTGGTCAAGGGCGCGCCCGCCTGGAAAAAAGGCCTGCGTGTCGGCATCATCGGTGGCATCGTTGTGGCGCTGGCAAGCCTGTTCATTATTCCCTCGGTGATCGACTCCAAGCTTTCCGACCTCAATTACTGGGTCGACTGGGCCAACCTGTTCGCAGTCGCCGGCATCTGGGGCGCAATCGGCGCCGCAATGTTGTGGCCAGTCGGTGCGATGTTCGTCAATCGCGACTGAATCTGACCGCGTCATCCCGCTCAAAGCCCGTGCCGCTTTCGCGGCGCGGGCTTTTTCGTTCCCTACAATCGCGTCACAAAGTGTGTCAAAGTTGAACGCAAGCGATCACAATAGTGCCTGATCTGCCGATACGGAATCATCCCAGGAATCATTGATGCTCGGTTTTCTGCAAGGATTCGCCTACGGCCTCCTGATCAGCTGCATGCCATGGTTCATGCTCGGCATGTTCAAGCCGGGGCTCGCCCTCGGCACTGACAAACCTGCACGCTGGCAGGTGTTCGTGCGCTATGCCGTAGTACTGCCATTCGCCGGTCTCGTCCTCTGGGCAACATCGTTGTGGGGAGGGTTCGAACCCTGGCTGTCGGGCTGGCTGGCCGGCCTCGCTGCGGTGCCGCTCGGCCTGTTCGTCGAGCGCCGCTGGCGTGGATGGCGCCGGCGGCGAGAGGCGTTGGAAGCAGCCACGGCAAGCGACATCCGTGCCCAGGCAGAGCGCGCGCGCAAGGCGATCGAGAACCGCGAAGCCGGCCTGCGCGAACTCGACCCAGCCAAGCCCCCGGCAGATGCCGACGAATTGGTGCTGGCGCTGTGCCGCGCCAAGGCGCTTCTGGTCGAGGCTCGCCGTCCGGAGCTCGCTGCGCTGGCCGACCGCATCGACGGCCGCTACATGCGCCTGAAACAGATCATCGCGGCACGTTTCGACACCTGCGAACTAGCCTTCGAGCGCGCCGACGCCCTGGTCGCCGACGTCAGCCGCGGCGCACTGCTCACCCTGCAGGACATCGCCGCGCTTTCGCGAAACGCCGCCGGCATCGACGAATCCTTCGTGCGCCGCCGGCTCACACAGCAGGACACCGAGCTCGGCGCAGGCGAACGCGCCACGCTGATGAAACGCCTGCAGGTGCTCGCCGACGCCGAACGCCGTATCCGTGAGCACACCGGTCGTATCGAAGCGGCGCTCACCGCAATGGATCACGCCGCACTGTCGATCTCGGCGGTCGAAACCACCCGCGTGCCCACGGCCTTGTTCGCAAACGAAGCGCTCGCCGAACTGCGCCGCTTCGCCGACAATGCTCACCGCTATCAGCACACCCGTTGACCCCAACGCCACGGAGAACCCGGACATGACCCAGGCCCCCGCCCGCCCAGATTCCGGCCAGCCCGGCGCCCGGCTCGCGCTGCCACCGATCGACGAGATCGAGCGCGATCTCAAGGCACCGGTGGAAACACCCTCTACGGATGACGCCGCGCTCGAACAGCTTGCCGACACTTTCGTGCGTGAAGTGCTGGCAGCAGACCTACAGCAAACACCCAGCCAGCGCGAGGCGATCGACGACATGGGCGTCGACATCCAGCGCCGCGCCGCGCATCGCAGCGCGATGCTGCAAACCCCGATCCGGCGGCTTGCCCATCAGGGCGACGAAGGCGGCATGGTAGCCAACGCCCTGGTCGCGCTGCGCGGCAAGATGCAGGAGCTTGATCCTTCGCGCCAGGACTTGTCCACTGGCGGACTCGCCCGCGCACTCTCCTTCATCCCCGGCGTCGGCAACAAGTTGCAGCGCTATTTCTCGCGTTTCGAAAACGCCCAGGACGCCATCGACCGCATCATTCACGATCTGGACGCCGGCGCGGGGATGCTGCGCCGGGACAATGTCACTCTCGCCGACGATCAGGCGGAACTGCGCAAGCTGATCACCCAACTGGATCGCCAGGTAGCGCTCGGCCGGCTGATCGACAACCGCCTAGAAATGGCAGCAGCACGTGCCGACGATGCACAACGTGGCTTCATCGAGGAGGAGTTGCAGTTCCCGTTACGTCAACGCATTGTGGACCTTCAGCAGCAACTCACTGTCTGCCAGCAGGGCGTGCTGGCGCTCGAGGTCATCATCCGCAACAACCGCGAGCTGGTGCGGGGGGTGACACGCGCAATCAACGTCACGGTGTCGGCGCTCAACGTCGCGGTCACCACCGCGCTGGCGCTGGCCAACCAGCGCCTGGTGCTCGATCGCATCGAAGCGCTCAACGACACCACGTCCTCGCTGATTGCCGGCACCGCCAAGGCCTTGCGCAGCCAGGGTGCCGACATCCAGACCCGCGCCGCCTCGACGATGCTGGACATGGACGCGCTCGAGCAGGCCTTCGGCGATGTGCTCGGCGCCATCGACGAGGTGTCGCGCTACCGCCGCGAAGCCCTGCCCAGGCTGGACGCCCAGATCGAACGCCTGGAGGCGCTCGCTACCCGGGGCAACAAGGCGATCACGCGCATGGACGAGGGCAATGCCGCCGACACCCGCAACCGGCTGGACTGAGCCGACGCATTCGCCTCCCCTTGTAAGCTTTTGCCAACAAAGGAAGACGGCGGCGTCGATGCGCTGTGCGGCAACCGCCCCGGCCCAAAAAAACGCGGGGAGAAGCCGCTGCCACGGCTGGAACGCAGGCCGGCTGCGGGATCAGGCCGCCGCAATCGTCCTGCCTTACGACTCACGAATCCACATCCGCCAGCTCCAGGATGGCTCCGACGATGTCGTTCATGGTAATGATCCCCGCCAGTTCGTTGGTGGCGGTCACCAAAAGACGGCGAATGTTCATGTTCACCATCAGCCTTGCGGCGTGCTTTACGTCCAGTTCGCGGGAGATCGTCAATGCCGGCTTCGAGCAGATATCGTAGACATTGATGAGATCGATATCGCCCTCTTCGGCGACGATGGTCTTGAGAATGTTGGTGTAGGTGATGATGCCGTAGGCATCATGCGCATTGCGCTTGACCACCACCAGCGTCTTGACCTGACGCTGCCGCATCAACCGCATCGCTTCGCGAATTGTCGCGAGGGGCGACACCGTCACCACATCGCGCACCATGATGTCCTTGACCAGCATGACCGCTCCTAGATGTCGTCCTTGAGGTGTTCTTCGAACTGATGGATCTGACCGGTATCGATGCCGGCGATATGTTCGAGCGGAATCGTGAACACCACGCCGCGGGTCGTATTCTTGAGGTCGAGCTCGCGGCTGATGTCCTTCAGGATCGTCAACGACAGCTTCTTCTCCAAAACCATGACCAGCATCGACTGGCTACCCTCGTAGGTCAGTCCGAAGAAAGTCTTCTTCTCCGTGGCGCCGATACCCCGTGCATCGAGAATGGTTACGCCGCCAGCACCGGCCCGTTTGGCGATGTCGATCGCCTGTTCCTCCAGATCCTCGGCGAGGATCGCGACAAGTACCGAGAATTTCACGATGATTCTCCTGTCGGTTTGAACCGCTCAGCGGCAAGAGCATAGAGCATCACGGTCACGATGGGAAAGAGCGAGGCGAAGGCGATCAGGCCAAAGCCATCGATCAGCGCGTCACGCCCCTCGATGTGGGTCGCCAGGCCAATGCCCAGCGCGGTGACCAGCGGCACGGTCACCTCGGAAGTGGTCACGCCGCCGAGGTCGAAGGCCAGTGGAACGATGTACTTGGGCGCAAGCCAGGTCAGAATGATGACCAGCGTGTAACCGCCCATGATGTAGTAGTGGATCGAGTCGCCGGTAATGATGCGATGCACCCCGATGGTAATGCCGATCGCCACCCCGATCGCGACCAGAATCCGTATGTGGTAGGCGTTTAGCCGACCCTTGCCAGCTTCTTCCGCCTTTTGGCCAATGGCGATCAGCGCCGGTTCGGCCATCGTCGTCGCGAAGCCGATCGAAAAAGCGAAAAGATAGACCCAGACCTGGGCGTCAAGCGTGACGAGTTGCTCGGCCATGCTCCGACCGACCGGGAACAGACCGAGCTTGAGTCCGATCACGAAGGCATACAGCCCGACGATGACCATCACGAATCCGCCGATGACCTTGTGCAGGTGCGCAATCGGCTTGCGAATCACCACATACTGGAAAAACAGGATGATCAGGATGATCGGTGCGACGTCACGGAACATCGTCAGCAGATCGACCAGCATCGGCAACGCGGCACCGAGCAGACCCACCGGCTCCGACTCGGTCTGCCCCGTGGTGGCCGCAGCTGCCGCCAACAATTCCGGGTCGGGTGCCTCGCCGAAGGTATACACCACGATGCCGTAGATCTGCACCGAAATCATAGGCACCATTACAGCCAGCGCCACCAGGCCGAAACCATGAGACAGCGCGTTGCGCCCGCGAATCGATACCGCCAGACCGATGCCGAGCGCGGCGATCAGCGGCACCGTGACGATATTGGTGGTCACCCCGCCGGAATCGTAGGCGAGGCCAACGATCTCCTCGGGGGCGAAGAAGGTCACCAGCACCACCAGCAGGTAGCCGATCACCATGTACCAGTGCAGCGAGTGCCCGAGGATGGTCCGGACGACCCCAAGCGCAACCACCACACCCACCGACAGCGCCACCAGCACCCGCAGCGAGAACGCATTGACCCTGCCTGCGCTGACCATCTCCGCCTGGCTGGCGACCGCGATCAGGGCCGGCTCCGCGATGACCGCAGAAAAACCGAGGCAGAACCCGAAAGCCATCAGCAACGGCAATGAGCCGCGCCGCGCGAACGAATTCGACAAGTTCTTGCCGATCGGAAAAATGCCGAGCTCCAGCCCCTGCAAGAAGAGCGCAACCCCAAGAACGACGACCAGGAGGCCGACGATCATCGAGGTCAGCCCGTCGGGAACGGCGCGCATCACCACCGCCTGAAAGAAGGCCACGACCACGACGATGGGTAGCAAATTGCGAAACGAGTGCTGCAGGATGTGGAAGAATTCCTTGAGACCGTTCAATTCGCTGCGTCCTCCTGCTCGCGCGGGCGGGCCGCACGGGACAGCACATGGTGACGGATGGCCTCCGAATCGATGCCCTCGGTGTGGTCGGTATCGAGGCAGAACGCCAGACCCTGGAAGGGCGACAGCAGATCCAGCTCCCGATTCAGGCGATTGGCCACGGTTTCGGCAGTCTCGCTGTCGAGCACCCACAGCAGTACCTTCTCGACCCCTCGATACGTGAGACCGAAAAAGGTGACATGTTCTGGAAAGCCCAGACCCCGCCCGGGCAAGATGGTCACGCCCATCGCGCCTTCTTCCCGCGCGATCTCCGCAGCCCGCTCCTCGAGCTCATCGGCGACGACCGCGATCAGCAGTGAGGTCGACATGTCTTCGGGCCTCCTATTCCTTCACGATATCTCCAGCATACCCCAAGGCGCTGCACCAGCGTAAATCGATGGGGCCGTTCGGTATCGCATTGTCGTCGGCAACGGCGCCAGCCCAATCGGTGCACGCTATCATTGGGCGTCTGGACCATTGGAAGGAGCGCACCATGAGCAAACGCCGTGACACCACTCTGACCGCCGACCAGAAGGCCCTGGCAGTCAATCTCGACAAGTTCAAATATGGCTCCATCGTCGAGATCGGCGCCGGGCAGGAAGTGGCGCGACGCTTCTTC
>CAYTAY010000025.1:0-23978 GCA_964435845.1 uncultured Azoarcus sp. | reverse complement strand
TCGGTACTGATTCGGCCAACGACGAGGTCAAGAAGCTGGGTGACGCGATCGAAGAGGCCGAGAACGTCGAGGCGATTCGGCCTCGGGTGAGATGAGGGGAGTGAGATGAAGCGCTTCATTGCAGATTTCGGCTACTTCGCACTGTTTCTCGGCATCACTGTGCTGCTCGCATCGATGCTGCCGGCGATGATTGGCATCGTTCCTACGACGCTCCCCGAGATCATGCGTTCGCATTACGGCGCAGGCGGCATCGTTTTGGCCGCGACATGGTTTTCTGGTCTCGTTGTCGGAGTGCTTGTAACCCGCAGGCAATACCTGCGCGCGGCGAAAGAACTGGACAAGGAGAACAACAATGGCGCTGCTTGATCGATTTTTCAATCAAAACAAGGCTGAGCCGAAGCCCGATGAGCAGGCCAACAGGGCGACTCAGGAGTGGCAGGCGCTCGTCGAGGAACAGCGTCAGCGCCAGACTTTTGTCCCGGCTGCGAAGTTCGATGGTAACGAGAAGATCGATGCCTCGCGCACTCGCGTAACCGAGCAGCAAGCGCCCGAGCAGCCACAGGTACAGCAGCCGGCACAGAGCAAGGGCTACTCGCTCGAACTCGTTCCGATCGACAAATCTCCGGACCCCGCGCGCGAGAGCCGCAGCAAATACGACCAGCAACGGCAAATGGAGGCCGGCGCCGAGTATTTGAAGCAGGCCGAACCCGAGAACCGGGCCGCCGACTGGCGAAGCCGCCTTCAGTCTCAGGTCTCAAGCAAGGGCGAGGATCGAGCGCCACAGGATGTGCGCGAATACGCACGCGAAACAAGGCGATCAATCAACGAAACCCAGCGTCTGGCCGAAACGAAACAGCAGGACAGGTCCGCCGGACTGCAGCTTGAGTAAGGAGTACAACATCATGAACATGACCAACATCGAGGTAGCCGGCCTCAACCTTCTCCCGGCTGATCAAGGCGAGATCGTGCACTGCCGCGCAGTAGGTAACGACGAAATTGTGGGCGTGGCAGTGATGATGGAGTCGGTCGAGGGCACCCCTTTTCCGGCCTTCGTGACGAGCGCAAAGGGTTGGATTCTGCCCATCATCGTCATGACGATCGATGACCCGATCTTTCGATTCGAACGGACGGGCGAGACCGTCGAGACGTTCGCGCTCAATCGAAATCGCGCTGAATACATGGACTTCTTCGCAAAGCTCTGCGAGCACAACGGCTGGCAGCATGATCAGTCGGCAGCCCTCAACTATGCACATTACATGTCTCGCAGGGATGACTTCGGCGAGATCACCGATGTCAACATCGTCGAGGCGAGCGAGATTGCGAGGGAGGTTCGTGAGCACTTCTACGGGTTCCTCCGCGCGATCGAAATCCGCAGCGACGAGCAGAGGGCCTGATCATGGGCCGCGTTTTTCTCGATACGGAAACGACCGGGCTCGACCCGGCCGTCGACGAAATTCTGGAGATCGCACTCATCTCCGACACCGGTCATATCCTGTTCCACAGCCGGGTGAAACCTACTCGCAAAACCGAGTGGCCCGAGGCTGAACTGATCCACGGCATCGGCCCGGCGGATGTTGAGCACGCCCTGCCGCTTGCCGACCTGCTGCCCGTGATCCGCTATCTCACCGCCGGCTGCGTCGTCGTTGCGCATGTTGCCGAGTTCGATGTCGGATTTTTCCCCGAAGACACGTTCGAGCATGTCGAGTGTACGAGGCTACTCGCGAAAGAGCTTGAGGCTCTGCGCGGTGAGCCCTTCGAAAGTCGCCGACTGGAAGCGCTCGCGGCGAAGGCAAACCATATCTGGACTGGAAGAGAGCACAGCGCGCTGGCCGACGCCTTCGCTTGTCGCGATGTCTGGCAGTGGCTCGTGTATCAGATCGACGCCTATCGGCTCGCTGCAGCCGCGTGAGGAGAATGGTGATGAAAGCAGTTCTGATTGACCCCGATCGGCATTCGAAAGAGATCATTGAAGTCGACGACGACGGCGCATCGTGGCGCGAGGCCGTCGGCGCCGAGCGGCTTGGGCACATGACGATTCGTCTTGCTGAACCCGGCATGCTGGCTTTGTTCGACGATGACGGGCAGGCGAAGGGCCTGACTAAGTTTCGGCTTCATTCAAAGCCTTACGAGCAGTACATCACGATTCCGGGCCGCGTCCTCGTGGTGGCTTACGACCCCGAGATCGAGGGCCGTTACATCGATTTCGACTCAACCCTCTTACGAAAGGTGCTGACGGGATTCGATCCGCTACGAAAAAAGTAGTAGCCGCCCCGCAGCACCTCCTTCAACCGTAAGAGGAGTTGACCATGCTCGAAACACTGAAACGCGCCTTCAAGGCGCTCGTCTACACCCTGCCGATCTGCGCCGTACTGACGTGGTTGTGGCCGAGGGATGGGATGTGGGGGCTGCTTGCGGCCATCCTTGTGCTGACTGTGATGGCGCTGCCGGTTGCGTTGTTTTTTCGGGCGGGACGACTCTTCTACAAGAGTTTCTTCTGGCTCGCGCTGGCGTATCCGAACCCGATGATTGGACTGATCGGCCGCCCGCTCGCGTACGCGATCGCGGTGCTCATGATCGTGCATTTTTCGGGAGACATCCATCGCTCTCGTTCGCTTGGCGAAACCTTGGGGGCCTTCATCCCTGTATGGTTTGTCGCGAGCTACATCTTGAGTTCGTTGTGGGCGATCTACTCCAAGTGCTATCGAATCGCCAAGGACACCATCAATGATCGCAAGGCGTTTGTCACTCAAACCTCCGGCTGGAGGTCGCCGTTGAGTGTTTTTATCGAAGGCACTGGCGGCTTCGCGATCAACCCGGAAGCTCGAAAGCTTGTGCTCTACGGCACCCCGGTAAACGTCTCCGGTGCCGCGCTTCAGGTCGCTGAGTACGATCTTGCCGATGTTGTCCGCTACGGCACGGTGGTCGGCGGTGCGCCGGCCTCGGGAGGAATGATCGTGGCAGGGGGCGGCATGGCCGGCGCGTACGGGACTGCGCTGCATGCGCTCAACGACAACCTCACATCGTCGATGTCGCGAGCAGCCGAAACCGGCGTCACCTTCGAAACGCGTGACCGAAAGCAGTGGCTGATCTGGATCGATGAGAAGTCTTTGCCGGACTGGCAGCGCAAGCTCGATCTGTTCTTCCAAGACGGCGTCGTGCCGACGAACTGAGGAGAAACACAAATGCCGTTGAGAACAAAATTCCTGACCGCCCTCACCCTGAGCGGCCTCATCTTCGCTGGCCCTGTCGTTGCGCAGACGATCCAACTTGACCGACCGGTGGTCTCGGCCGAGGCTGCGAGCGAGCGCCTGCATTCGCTGACCGCGATGATGGCTGCAATGCACAAGCACTATCTCGGCATCGCGAAGCGCGCAAACCCTTCACTTTTCGATGAGCCGAAGAGGAAGACCCCGGAAGCACAGCGGGCCTTCGAGAGCGACGCGAACTACTTCATCGCGGCTCACAGTGCCGCCCTGACCTTCGGAAATCTGGTCGGCAGCATCGAGCACTATCAGAAGCACAACGGAACCTTCTCGCGCTTTCTCGTCAATCAGGATGACCGCAGGGACAGTCAGGTCGTCTTCCAAGACCCTCGACGGATCGCTGCATGTAATGCCGAAATTATCAGAGCATCGGAAGCCTTTGAGCAGGCTCATGCGCGGCAAATGACCGACGCCCCGAACTCGGAACTGGTACTCAACTATCAGACACTTCGCAAGACGTTGCTTGAGGCGGCCGAACGCGCGAAGAACGCACCGGGCCGTCTTGCGTTTGATCCAACCGAGGAAGATCGTGAAACCTTGCGCGTTGCCGCTTCAGCAACCATGGGCGGCTGGCAGCAGGATCACACGATCATCCGATATACGCTGAGCAAGCCTGTGCGGCTCTTTCATCTATATGGACCGTACGCGGTGACGCACGGAATCCCGGAGTTCTCGACCCACTATAGAGACGATACGCGCGACCTCACTGAATATCTTGCGGCGTCATGCATCTCGCCAATGACGGCGATGAAGCGCAGGGACGAGCAGCAGCAGGAGCTTCGGGTGATGCATCAAGAGATCGCGAAGGTATTCAAGCCCTGAGCGCAGACGAAAAAGGGGCGGCCCATGAGCCGCCCGAAATCCTTGCAAGGGGGGAGCAAGGAGGAGCCATCGTTAGCGAGGTCGAGGAGCCTCGACTTGCGGATTCGGTTCCACGGGCTTGCGCAGGAAAACGTCCTCGGCGTAGCGTTCGGAATTCGTGCTCATTTCTTCGAATTTTTCGCGAACTGCGCGGCCAGCTTCGGCCAGTTTTTCGATGATTTTGGGATCGGTTTTCATATTGTGGGCTCCATGGTTTCGAGAATCAGCCCCACGCGGGGACGCACTTCGGTGTCCAACGCAGGTCACGATTCTGTTTTGCGCAGAATTTGTTGTAGGCATTGCTGGCGTGGGCTTCGAGAACCTTCATCTTCTCAAGCAACTCCGGTTCGGGAGGTGTTTCGTTGAGGAATTTGCCGCTGGCTCGCGTTCGCTTGAGGGTTTCCACAACCTTTGGCCCGATTTCGTCACACAACTGGACAGCAGCCTCATGCTCGCGCCAGTCCATGTTCTCGCGCTCGATATGCGGCAGAAGGCGCAGGAATTCGCTTGCCTGTTCTTCGAGATTGCGGATATCTCCGCTTCTGCATCGATCGAAGTGCTGATACTCATTCGAATCCATGATTTTAATCCAGTATTGCATGTATAATAAATCTACCATAGACACAGTATCTTTGTCAATTGTTTATACAGTGTTTTCAATTATTTAAGCCATTCCTCACGAACACCATAAAACGCTGTTTTTCCGGAAACTTCGATGATGCGCATACCCGCCCTCCTCCTTTCCGCCGTATTTCTTTCGACACCAGCATTCGCCCTCGATAGTGCGCTGCAGGATCACTATCGCCGCGAGGCTGCTCATCCCGACCACCCTCACCCGCCGAGCCCTTTGCTCACGCGCGCGTTCGAGTCTGTTGCGGCCTTCGATGAGCAATTTGGTCCGAGCGGCAGCATTCGGATCACCGACGGCGCCGGCTGGCGCTCTGTGTATCTGATCCAGATCGGCGAGTACCGCAGGGTCATCCTGCTCAACCTGCACGAGACCAATCGCTGGCACGTGACCGGCGACGAGCCCGCGACTGTCTCGCCGGGCGCAATCCTGTTCGGCACCGAGCCCGGCTGGACCTGCGCTCTCAATGGCCGGCCCTATGTGCTACAGGCATTCGCCCTCGGCGAGCAGGACGCAGACGGCCAGTACCGCGCCCAACAGGCATGGCTCCTCGATCCCATGTCGAGACCCATCCCAATCCCCGACGCCGCCCTCACCTGCCGCCAGACCTCCAAATAGCCGCATCCTGCTAGACCTGGCTGAGCTTTGCACCGACCGCCAGAAAAATAATGCCGTAGGATCGCGATATACGAACAAAAAACCGGGCATTGCGCCCGGCTTTCTCTTTCTGGCCCTGTTCCGGCCGGCTCAGGTTTTCCCTGCACACGCAGCGAGCTTGTCGAACATCTCCAACGTCTCGTCGAGACCACTCGTTACGTAGTGGCTCGGCAAATCCTTGCACGCGAAATCTGCAAAGGTCTTCGGCTTCGCTGCCTGCCGTGGCTGCTGAGCCTGACGCGGCTGGGCTGCCTGCCGAGGTTGAGCGGCCGGCTGGCGTGCCTGAGCAGGCGCAGGGGCAGGCGTCGCTTTCGGGGCAGGCTGAGCAACAGGTGCCGGGACGGGCTCAGGTTTTGGCTCGGGCTGCGCGACCGGCGTGGGTTCAGACTTCGGTTGTGCGACCGGAACAGGTGCAGGCTCAGGCTGAGCAAGCGGTGCCGGGATTGCAACCGGAGCAGGAGCAGGAGCCGGCGCGGAGGCAGGTTCAGCAATGACCGGGCTTGGAACCGGTGCCGGAGTTTGCGCCGGAGCAGCAACTGGCGCCGGGACTGGCGCTGGCACGGGTGCCGGCTCGACCGCTGCGGCAGGCTCAGCCGGTTTCGGTGCCACCCGCTTAACGGCGAAGGCAGGCGTCGCGGCCACTGCGAGCGCAATGATGGCCGAAAGTTTATTTGCATTCATTATGAATCTCCTTTTCTGAAATTGTTGCTTCGGATTCTGTCCACCAGAGCCTTGGCTTTCGACGGATCGACCTTGGGTCTCGCAACCGCTTTGGGTGCCGAGAATTCGGCGAACCTCGCACCCATCGCATCCAACGATGCCTCGTCCTGCTCGGCCTTCAGCCGCTCCATGCGCTCCTCCGGGCTTTCTGCTGGCTTCTGCTCAGGCGCTGGCGTGGGTGCGGCAGTCTTCACACCTGCCGCTTTTTGAGCCGCCTCAATTTGCTCACCGGTCTGGCGTGAGTAGGCGCGGACATCCTTTGAAACCGCTGCGGCAGGCACCCCGGCGCGAATTTCGTCGAGCCTTTTTACTCGGCCCGTCGAGGACCGGGTTTCCCCGGCCTCGATCAGACCTGCGGCTTGCCTCAAAAATTGGAAGCGCTCAGCATCCACTTCATCACCCATGAGCCAATGACTTATCCTTCTCTTGCTCACGCGAACGCGCCTGTTGGGCCTGCGCCTGCGCGATATTCTCTTTGGTCTCGGCCGCGTACTTACGCACTTCCGGATCGACCTTCGCGTCGGGGTTTGGCCCTGCGTTCTGCGCTCTGATGCGATCGAGCGGCTTCTGTTGTGCAGGCGCCTCCGCCGGCTGAACGGCTGTCAGTGACTTTTCATCGCTTCGCTGCTGACTCGGCTGCTGACCCTGTTGCGGACCTTGTTGCTGATCCTGTTCCTGATCACGTTGCTGACCCTGTTGCTGATCCTGCTGCTGATCCTGCTGCTGGGCCTTCTCGGGCAGGAGCCCGTGGGCCTTGTCAAATTCGTACAAATTCTGCATGGCCTGATTTCGATCAGCTTCGTGCTGCCCGGCTTCGGCGGCGAATCGCTGGGAGTTTCTTTCATCGCCGAGAGCGCCGGTCACGAACGACGCGCGCTCGCAGCCTTCACGCTTGTGCTCTGCTGACTCGACTCCAAGGACAAGCTCTGCCCGTTTCCGCTGCACAGGGTCATCGTGATTTTGCGCTTGGTCCTGCAGTTCAGCGGACCGTGCCTCGAAAGCGCGATCGCGACTTTGTGCGTGCTTGGCTGCCGCCTCGAACTCGTTCATCCCTCCGCCCGGTGAAGGGGGCGACAAGCTTTTGCCGCTCGGCGATTGCGTCTCCGGGCCGTGTAGCACTCCTGCCTCCCGGTAAGCCTCAATGCGCTGATCTTGTTGCGAAGGCGTTGCCCGCTGCTCTTCGGCTCCCTGTTGGCGTGTGATGAGTTCGTTGTTCGCCCGCTCCTTTCCATCTGCCTTCAGCTTCTCGAAGGCGATGGGAGCTTGCGCAACCGATTCCTGCGCAGTCATCTTGTCGGCGGGATTTTCCGTTTGCTGCTGTTGCTGCTGCTTCAGCATCTCCTGCTGCGTTTCGTAGTATTTCCTCCCAGCCTCACTTTGCTGCTCGGCGTACTTCGCGCCCTCTTCCTGTTTTTTCGTCCAGTCGTCGATGCCCTGCTGGCGGCTCTCAGAAAACTCGCGATCCTCGCGCTGCTTCTTTTCGATTTCAGTCTCGTTACTCATTTTTCATCTCTCCTGAGCGGCGGGACCGAAGCCCCGCCTTTTATGGTTAGTCGCCGATGGTCATCACGTCGAAGCGCTGGGAATCAGCGCACTGCAGATACGCGATGGCCTTGTTATTACCGAACAAGCGGGCCATGTCCGAGAACTTGATCAAGTCGTCTTCGTACCAGTCCTTCAGCAAGTCCTTCGTCTTGTCTTCCATCCTGTGGTGCGCGGCACCGAGGCTCTGGATGTATTGAGCCGTGGAAATCTGCTCACCACCGCCTTGTCCGCCAAGGCCCAGCGCGGATGTCGGATAAGTGACGAAACGCATATCCACTTCATACAACGGCCTGAAGTCGTCGAACTCGGTCGGCAGGATCGCTTCCTGCGCGTGCTCAATCGCGAGCCAGCAGGTGCGGGCGATGTCGGTTGGGTTCTCGATGAGCCTTGGCTTGTCCGCGACCATCTTGAAAATATCGAAGCCGGTCTGCTCACGGAAAAAGTGGTAACTCTCGAAGAGCCCCGGCTCGCCCGGCACGCGCATCCGCTTGACTTTGCCAATGCACTCCGCAATCCACTCAACGGTCTCCCGCGACTCGACAGAACCAACAATTCGCGAACGCATACCGTCGAGGAAGTTCGTCGCAGCCTCGGCAGATAGCACCGACTTCAGCGCGGCGGTTGATTGCGTTGCGCAGACGTATGCGAATCGACTGCTCCTGCACAAGTTCGGCCAATTGCCGTCGTCGTAAGTCCCTGAAGAGATTGCATTTGCAGCCGTAATCAGCGTTTGCATCTCGTCCATCATCGCAAAGCGCCATCCGCCGCTTGCTGTCTCGCCGCGAACCTGCCGAGCCGCATCTTCGTTGTAGATCAGGCCCTTCAACATGACGTTTACGAGGTTGCCGGCAGAACCGTACTCGCCAGAAGAGAGATCGCACATGCAGATGTAATCGCGCGTCTCGCTGACCGAGATCGTGTTCGTCGCGAGCGCCGTACCGAAGGCGGCACGCATTGGCGGAGAAGAGCGGAAACCGGATAACAAGCGAACGATGTTCGCTAGGAATCCG
Source organism: uncultured Azoarcus sp. (assembly GCA_964435845.1). GTDB lineage: Bacteria > Pseudomonadota > Gammaproteobacteria > Burkholderiales > Rhodocyclaceae > Azoarcus_F. The sequence goes on along the minus strand of CAYTAY010000025.1, from coordinate 15,294 downwards.
CCGCGAGTTACGTCCGGATGGGCTCGCCACTCAACTTGCACCGATCGAATCGAATCAACCAGTTCGCGAGTCGCGTACTGACCAAATGCGGGATAGTGATTACCCGTTTCCACAGCCAACATCACTGCCGCGCAGATGCGATCACTGATTGCGTACGGCGCAACCTCGGTCGACATCTTCTCAAGTCCGGCCGGCGAGTACGGGCAGCATCCGAACTCGTCGACAAACTTGTCAGCATCATGCGTAAACTCGTAGGCACGAAGCACGGTCAGGCACTGGAGTAAGTGATGGCAGGCCATACCGACCCAAAACTCATCCGAACTGCCGCCGCCCGACATCTGGTTCATGACGCCCTTGAGCAGGTCGGCGACCAGTTGCGGATCACGCCCGTGAAACAGATCAACCGCAAATTGCCCCGGCTTCGCTCCAATAATGCGAGTGTCCTTCTCCAATCCGTATTTCTGGACGATCTTCCAGAAATCCTTCCAGAGCACCCCCTTGGCATCGGTGATCCAAAAGCTCACAAGCTTCGGATCGATCACACGAATTTTGATCAACTCCTCGAACAACGGAGTCAATAGTTTGCGGCTCTTGCCTGATCCGATGCCCGCAAGAATCAGCAGATTGGAGCAGAGGTCTTCAAACGACATAGACATCGTGTCACCGCCCGTGCCGCTCAGCCCGGAAGGCCCGCGCGGCGCATTGATCACCCCCAGCGCTTCCATCCGACCTGTTGCCTTGCCCAGCGGCACGACTGGCGTTTTGTCGTACTCAAGTTTCTTGATCTGCTTGACGTGGTTTTCATGCGCGTCCTTGCGGTCACGCACACTCTGATTCCACAGCGTCGTCGCATCGGGGGTGTCGCGGTTGAATGGTTGGATGCGACTCGAAACCGCCTTTGCGATCGTGCCTCTGAACGCACCGAGCGCGATGTAGAGCGCGAACAGCGCAGCGACCAGCGCATCGATCGGGAGCGTAATGGCCGCAGCGCTCACGGTCGATGTGACGTTGCGCAGCTTCTCGACACGGTCGTACCGAGCGGCCTGTGCCTCTTCAAACGCGCGGCGATCTTCGACAGACCAAAAATCCCGATCCACAACATGAACCCGCTCAACCGGCGCCGGCTGAACAGATGTGCCGATCAGCACAGCCGGATGCCACAGTAGCAGCGCCACCGCAAACCACAGCACAAACACGTGAAGCGAGCGGCGTGCGGCTTGCGCGACGAGCTTACTGTCGATGCAATTGGGCGCCATCCCCTCAGCAAGGCGCTTGCCGTTGGGCAGGCGACTGTGCTGGATGAGAGACACGCGCACGTGCTCGGGCACTTCCGTCCAAAGTTCAACGTGACGCGCGCGCGGATACTCGGCTTCGGCCACGCGAGAGAGATCGCCGTACAGATACGGATCATGAGCGAAGCGGTCTTGTTTGAAGAAGCGCTCGAACTTCGCAACCACTCCAGCATCGGAGAATTCTTCATTCACCTCGCGAATGACGTTGCCGAGCACCGGAGTACGGAGCATCACGCCCGCCGCCTTCCTCGTAATCCACGCCGGCACTTCAATGGACGCATGCCAAGCTCGGCGCAAATAGAAGACCGGCGAGTTCTCCGGAACAATCCGCAGGAGCTTGAGAACAAGTAACAGCAGGCCAGAAACAGACAGCGCGGCCAGCGTCACGACGGCGCCAATGGCAACGAATACGCCGGAGACGACCAGCGCGGCAGCGGCGATCACGCCGAATAACAACGCGGCGATCGCGAACTTTGCGAGCTTTCGTGGAGGAGGCAGATGAAAGCGGCGGGTTCTTTCGCCTCCGCTGTCGATCTGCGCTGTGGTAGCTGTAGTGCTCATAATTTGCTACTCCTATTAGCGGTACTGAGGTTGGGGTTGCGGCTGGACAACTTGGGCCGGGAAAGCTTTCGCGTAGGCGAACGGGATATCGTTCACGCTGATCGCGTCCATACCCGGCGTGCGGTAAGTGCTCACGCCCGGAACGATCAGATCGCGATAAACCCACTCACCGCCTTGTTTGTGAAAGACGCCTGCCCATGGCATCCATGAGCGAGTGCTGCCCTGATGAACGAGTGCGATCGTAGTGACGAAATACGCATCGCCGGACGTAGCAACGCGCAGATACTCTGGTTTGCCACCACGTTCAGCAGGCGCAGACCAAGTGCCCCGCAAATCGGAGATCGGGATCATCGCCAGCGTCGGATCAAGCCTGCCGGTTTCACGCAGCGCTTCGAGTTCGATCTGGATGATCTCGGGGATGTCCCGGCCATGAGTGACCCAATCGGCAAGCGAGTCCTCGCCCGTCAGAGCAACGGGAGGGCGCCAGTCAAGGTTCGAGAAATCGAGCCGTGGGCGTTTGTCCTCGGTCGAGGGGTAGCTGAATGTCAGCGTGGCGATCGGCGCGGTTACCAGCTTTTCGACAAAGCCGGGAGGCTCCGCCCTCCCCTTACTCGAAAGCAGTGTTGCGCCCGCAGTCGCGAGCATGATGCTGGCGCCACCCACCAGCACAATCGCGGCGGCGAGCTTGGTGCCGAGCTTCGACAGGTAATCGATGCGCGCGCGCCACGCGAAACCCGGCTCAACCAATTTGGAGATATCGAGTCGGAACCAGTTGTCGGGGAGTTTCCCGACGTTCATTCCAAGATCATCGATCGCCTCACCGGTCGGCATGAAGAGCACGCTGCCGGCTTGGGGCTCAAGCTCCTTGTCGGGCGGTTGTTTTTCGATTCTTTCGTTTTTCATATTGTGAAACTCCTGTGGGGTTGGGAGTGCATTGAAAATCAGGCCGCTTCGTCTGCCTGTGATTCGCGCGGATATCCGCCGAGATCGAGGCACATGCCGGTGAGAAGGCGGCAGAACTGCCGGGCGCGCGGGAGAACTTCGCCCGCGAACGCCGAGCGAACGAACTCGGCAGCCGCGTGCACCTGCGGCAGTGGCGGCAGCACATGCTCGGCCGGAATTTCCAGCACTTCGGTCAGCATCTGGATGTAGTCAGCATCCACGGCGGAGGCAAAACTGTTCGAAGTCCAGCGGTTCGGCAGGATGTAGGTCGCCGGATTGATCTGGCTGATGCGAGCGAAGTCCAGTGCGACCGTGCGCATCGAATCCTCGTCTGCTGTCATCGGCAGCAGCACGACATCGCAAAGCGCGGCGATGCCGGCATCCGCTTCGGGGTTGCCGCCTGCGCCGTCGATCACGAGGAGGCCGCGATCCGCGACCGCGTCGGCCTTCGCGCACAGCAGCGGAATATCCTCGCCGCGCAGCACGTCGTACCAACGCTCATCGGACGGCAGCAGCATGCGGTTGTCGGTCAGTACATAGATGCCAGCACCGTCAAAATCACGCATCCCAGCAGCGGCGCAGTGGGCCAGCGTGGTTTTGCCCGAGCCGCCCTTGTCGCCGAGAAATGCCAATTTCATGAATGCCATCATTAGCTCCTTGTTATGAATTGATCAGGATTCGGCCGCTGCCTGCGGCTCTTGTGTGATATCAGCGGGCTCGGAGACTTCCTCAGCGCGAGTCTCCGGCGGTATATCGGGCGGGGTCGGCGAAACGGGCTCAGACGCCTCAATCTTGGCCGGTGCTTTGAGCAACCCAACGCGCTTGGCCTCGCGTTCCAGCCAGTCGAGAACGATCTGGTTCATCGAGACCGAGCGCCGGGTCTGGCGCTGCTGGGCAACGGATGCCTCGAACACGGCGTCATAAAGCTCGGGATTCAAATAAATGGTCAACTTCCGGGCTTCGGGTGAGAGTGTCCGGGGACGACCCACTGGCGCTGGCGCAGCACTGGCGTCTTTTCGGGGGCGGCCACGTCCGCGCTTTTCCGCCGGCTGGGTAGTCCGGCCCATCCGATCAGCCAGCGCAGCAGCGGCGGAAGGCGCCATCGCTGGCTTTGAGAACGGCTGCGCCGAGTGGAAGCTTTTGAGTGAACTGAAATCCCGCTTTGAGGCCATTTCGTTAATTCCTCGAAACTATTGACTTGCGTGTATTTGTAATACCACGTTCAATTCAGGCTAACACCACTTTTTTACTTTGTCAATGGGGTAATGCAAAACGGGAATGAGGCAACAAGGCACCCCCTTGCTACCGCACTCCCGTAGTCCGTTCTTCCATTACTCAGGCGCTACTTTAGTACCGAAGCACCGCATCAATGTATCAATGCAATACCGTACTGCTTTGGTCCGTTACTACTGACCTGCCGTACTCCCTTTGTGCATTTGTACGGTAAAAACTCAGAAACCATGTAACCCGCCGATTCGCTGCGCTACCGCACTCCTGCATCCCCTTGCTCCGGCACTGCGGTGTTACTGCACTCCCTTTATCCCGCACTCCTGTATCGCCGTAGTCCCTTAGCACCGCACTACAGACATACAGGACTAACGCACTACCGTTCTGCTGTACTACCGTTTTCCCTTGTTGCATTTCTGCGGTATCAATTCAGTAATGCATCGCTACCCGACGCCCGCTCCTCGCCAGCGGCTGCCGTACTGCCGTACTGCCGCACTGCCTTTCTGCGGCAAAAACGCATCATCTCGACCGCGACCGGGTCGGCGATGGGCCTCACAAGGCTAGTAGCTTGGGTTTCTGCGGTAGAAAGGGGGTAAGGCAGAAACTCGCTTGTAGTGGTCAGCCCGGACTGGTGCGCGCCCCACAACGATGGAGGCGACACACATACAGAAGGACCGCACCCGGACACCCCTGAAATCGCGCGCAGAGTGGCTTTTTTCGCACGCACGCAAGACAAGGGCTGATCGAGCGCCTTTCTTTCATCTAGCGTGCCGATAACGGTCGGATGGATGACACCGCCGCCAAATCCCTGTCTTGACTGCCCGGAGATGCCGCCGACAACGCGAGGCGGCCCTTTGATCAACCGAGAGCCCGATTCCTCCCGAGCGCAGGAATCTGGATGAACAGGGGCACCGCCCCCTTTCTTTCTGGCCTTCTGAGGGTCGGCGCCCGGAGGGATGGATGTTGCTGCCCGACAACGCGAGGGCAGCTTCTGTGCCTACTGAGGACAGTCTCAGACTGCTGGCTGGCTAACTAAACCCAGCCTTGGGCTCCTCTTCTACTGAGGGCCGTCTCCCGGCAGGCGATCGTCTCCCGGTAGGCGACTCTTGCCGGGTGGCCGCCTGATGCTGCTGGCAACTTCTTCTGTCTGAGCTTCGGTGTCGCTGCGACTGCTCTTGCTCTCCTCTCTCGCTTGCCGGCGACTTCCTCTTTCGCTGGTTGGCGATCTCCTCCCCAACTGCCTGCTCAACCCCCTTGCCGGCAACAGAAGAGCCCTGCTTGTCGGCAACTGGTCTCCCTCGCCTTGAGTCCTGCAAATGACGGATAGATTTCCTCCCGAACTTCGGTCAGCCCCGATTTCCTCCCCAGCTTCCGAAGCCTGCCCTCTAGAAGCCTTCCCTCCGAGGAATAACGATTGGCGCGCTTGAGCTGCCACAACTATTACCACACCCACACGCTCCTGCGGAGCTGCGCGGGTATCTCCGGCCAAAAACCCTTGCTGCGCAAGGCTTTGTGGCCTCCTGTGACGACTTTCTTTTTTTACTTTTCCCCTTGTTTTGCCTGCATTTTGCCTGCACTAGCGCATGCGCATTACCTCTATCTCCTTGTTTTCTTGACTTTTTTTGGTGCCTGCATTATGATTACGTTTATCTGCCGTACTATCTTCGGGAGTTTGTCAGAATGGCAACCAAGAAAAATCCTCAAGTCCAATTTCGGGTCACCCCCGATGCTTTGTCCCGTCTCGAAGCCGAGGCAAGCGCAGCGAATTTCACCTCAGCGAGTTCTTTCGCCAGGTCAATAGTTGAGCGTTACCTCGATGGAAAGCTGACTACCGCGACCGATGGCACGCGCAGCCGTCTGATCTTCGATGGCCTTGCTCAACTGACTACCAGCCTGCATGCCGTATCGATGAAAATCGACAGGCTGGAGCGCAACTCGCTGGATGCTTCAGAAAGCGTCGAACAATCAGTGACCAGACTTTCGGTCGCTGTCGCCGACGTGCTTCAGCATGCTGCTGCGGTGCACGAAATCATCGTCACTGGATCATCAGTCGAGGAATCTGAGCAATCCGCCGCTATCCCTGACGACCAGCGTGTCGCGCCATCCGATCCAACTCATGCTTTTGGCGTTCGTGATGGCGATAAATTTGCCGCTCGCCTCAGCGAGTTTCTGCCACCCGCTGAGCGGCAGGAAGTGCTCAAGCTGGTGAAGCAATTCAAGACGCAGGGTTCTGCGCAATTCTGGCGAGAGAGGAGTTTCGACGCCTTCCTTGAGAAAATCGTCCCCGACGTCAACCGTCGTACAAAGGTCATCCGCCTGATACGCGACGAGTATGAACGCGTCAACGATTCGGAGAGCGATCGCAGCGGTGCCTCCGAGAACAATCGCGCGCCTGCTGCTCATGGGATGGGAGCCTGATCATGACTCAGTCGTTTGCAAAGATGAACAAGGGCCGTGTCGAGTACATGATCAACGAGCACTTGCATGAAGAGGGCGCGTCAAAGAAGGATAAGAGCGCCGCCGCTGAATATATGGTTGGCGAAAGCGCCGAGAACGGTGGTCAGGGAGTCTGGTACGACCCGGCAGGGGTGCTCGGCAAACATGAACAGACGGTTACAGCTAAAGATTTTCGGCAGGCGTGCGACGGTTTTCATCCCACAACCGAAGAAAATCTGGCTCAAAATTCCGGCGATCCGAAGCGCGTCCCCGGCTACGACTTCACATTTTCAGTTCCAAAAATTGTCACGGTCCTGCATCAATTCGGTGACGAGAAAACCCGCGAACAGGTACAAAAATTCGTCTCTCAGGCTGTAGATGAGGCGCTGAATTACATGTCGCAAGAAGTGTGGCTGACACGTCGCGGGGCTGGCTCAACGATCAAGGAGAACGCGCCGCTCGTGGCGGCGAAATTCGATCACCTGACCAATCGCAACGGCCAGCCAAACACCCATATTCATGCCTGCGCACTGAACGCAACACTGCGCAAGGATGGCTCGTATGGCACTATCGATACAGCAAAAGCGCTCGCATTCCAGCGTGTGAGTGCAAACGTATTTCACGCCTCGCTGGCCCAAAAATTGAAGGAAGGGCTCGGCCTCGATACCTTCGGCGAGTCCGGGAAGGAGGCATTTTCGGCGCGCAATATTCCGGAGAAAATCGAGCAGTACATGGATTTTGCGTCCTCCCGACGCAAAGAAGTGCTCGAAGCCGCTGGTGGAAAAGAGGCGCTTGAGGCGGGAGGTATCGCCGTAAATCAGGCCGCTGTTCTCAAAGACAGGAAGTCCAAGCAAGCGCTTCCCGCAGATGAGTACGAGAACAAAAAAGACGCTGAAGCCGCCGAGCAGGGACTGACGCACGAATTCGTGACGGATTGGGTACAGTCTCTCTCGGTCAACAGGACCGAACTGAAAACCCTCACTCATGACCGCATCCAAGAAATCGGCCGAGAGTGCGTAGCCGAAATTCTGGACAAGGACAGCTTCTTCCCCGAACAAAAGCTGACCGCGCTCATGCTCTTGAAGCTCCAAGGCGAAGCCTCCCCGGCCGAGGCCCTGCGCGCGACGAACGAGGTCATCCAGACACAACTCGTTCCGCTGGCAGAGGACGAGAAATACCAGATGCAGTATTCAACTCAGGAACGCATTGATCTCGAAGCGAAGCTTGCTGAGGACTGCTCACACATCAATCGTGCCCACGTGTTCTCCGCCGACTACGTGAAACAGAAGCTCCATGCTGCACAACAGAACCCCGATCGCCCCATGTCTAATGAGCAACGGGCAGCGGCCGAACACGTCCTGCTGAGCCCGCATACAGTTACCGTCTACGCTGGCGCAGCGGGCGCTGGGAAAACGGTGACCGCCCTCAGCTTGAGGGATGCCTTCGATGAGATGGGCTACAAGACCTACGGCTTGGCGCTCGCATGGTCCGCTGCGAAAAATCTCCAAAAAGAAGCCGGGTTCGATTCGAAAGCCATCGAAGGCTTCGTCCGAAAACTTGACAAAGGCGCGCGCGGCGAGAAAGGCGGGATCGTACTGGAAAAAAACTCCGTGTTTCTGGTCGATGAGGCCGGGATGGTCGGCTCGGTTCATGGGGCAAAAATCGTGTCATACGCTCGTGAGGCCGGCGCCAAAATCGTCCTGACCGGCGACCTCAACCAACATCAGCCCGTAAACGCTGGCTCCTTCATGCGAACTGCTGTTGACACGGTCGGCGAGGTCCGAATCGACCAAGTCCGTCGACAGTCACTAATCCTCACTCAGACTCAGCAGTCAGATAAGCCGGCCAACCTCGACATCTTCGATCAGCGCGACAAGCGAGGCCGCTTCATCGAGCAACGGATCGAAGTGCCGACTGATATCAGAAACTCGAAAAACCCTGTCTTCGGCAACGTGAAAGCCGTTGATCGCGAGGCGGGCACGATCACGGTTCGAAGTGATTTCGGCAAGGAATTCACGTTCCAACCGAAGGGCGATTGGCGCGAGGATGACTGGATGCGCGAAGCCGGCACCAACATTGCCAAAGGGCTGGCGCGCGATGCGCTCATGCGTTACCACGAGGCTGGCCTGATCTCGATCACAAAAGACCGTGGCCGCGCAATCGATGCGCTCGTCAAGGATTACAAGAATTATCGCGAAGCCAATCCCGCAAATAGTGTCATCGTCATCGGCGGCCCACGCCGTGACGTGCGCGAACTCGCCGCACGCGTTGAGCAGGTCGAACGCAAACTGGGACACGTGACCGGCCCGGTGCACACGATGAAAGTCAGCGACGGCGGCAAGCCCTACGAGATCGAAATCGGTATCGGTTCAAAGCTCGTGGTACGGAAGAATCTCAAGGACGAGGAGATTTTTAACCGCGACATTGGCACAGTTCGTCGGATTGACGTGCTCGAAGACGGCGCCCTTCGCGTGCGCCTGCAGATGGGGGATGGGAAAGAAACTACGTTCACAACCCGCGAAGGCGACCCGCTCTGGAACAAGGAAGGGAAAGCAATCAGCATCGAGTCAGCCAATGCGATGACTTCCCACGGGTCTCAAGGGCAGACCAAACACGCTGCATTCAATATGAGCAGCAGCATGGACGACAAGGCTTTGCAGTATGTGAACTGCACTCGTCACCGCGCATTCGTAAAGACCTATCTCACAAAAGAACAAGCCCATGGCGAAATCATGCGCCGAAGCGAAGAGTATCGGTCCATGGGTAGCATCACAACACAAGAAGTCCTCGATCAAGCTTCAACGAAGTGGAGCAAGATTCGAGTCAAAGAAACGACGTACTCGTTTCTCAAAAAGCATAAACCGCTCGCAGAAGAGATCGCTCAGGATGAGGCAATCGTTCATCGGCGAGAGCGTGCGCAGGAGCTTGCTCAGGACCAGCACAAGGCCAACGCCGCGCTATACGTCGCTAGAAACGAGTCAAAAGCGGTCAAGGAATCTATCGTCGCAGCGAAGAAACCTGACACACGTCAGCGACAGCAAGAAGCGGCGCGCCGTTCGGAAATCGAATCTGCGCGCTTGCGACAGGAACGTGATAAAGCTAAAGAACTTTCAATTTAAGGAGATCAATCATGCCATTGGGATCGATTACAAACGGTGAAGTCAGGGGCGCAGTAGTGGGTTCTGCCCGCTCGGCAGGTGGCCTCATGATCGGGATCATCGGAGCAATATCATCCGTCATCGCGGCGCGACGGATGATCAGGGAGATGGAAGAGAAGATGCGCGACTGGAACAATCCCGGTCGCCAGTACGCACCGATGCGACGCGAGTTCGATCTCCATAGCCTCCACCAACTCGGCGAGTACGTGTTCGACAGATTGATTCCAGATATCCGCACCTTGCGAGAAATCAACATCGATCTGCACCGCATCCTCGACACGCCTGCAGCAGCTTATTCTGATCTGCTCAGGAGGATTGATCTTGCCGGTGACGCACTCATCCACGGCGAGATGGCCGCAGCTAACAAATTTGAAGCGTGCCTACTGGAAAACCTTGTTTTCCCTGAAGACTTCGATCCGAAAACAAGCCCGCTACATCAGGACATGGAGTACAAGATCGGAATCATGCGCCGCCAGCATGATGCTGTGACCAGGAGTGTTCGGGGAGCGGTGTGGGGCGGGGTTTACGAGACAAAAACCAGCAATCGCGATGCCAGCTATTCCGCGATGAGGCACGAGTTCAATCTCGCGAAGCTGGAGCTTGAAGCCTTGCGAAACGCGCTCGTTAAAGAAAATCAATACCTCGCCGACGGCATCGACTTCTTGCGACGGGGGCTGCCGGGCATTGCGGGACTGTACGAACAAGCGGTCGAGGCGTTCGTCGAGCCAGATGACGAGGCCGCAGCACGCGCCGCGCGTAACTTTGTCGAAACCGTCCAGCAATCGCAAGACGGAGACTTCGAAGGCGCCATCCGCCGCTACGGTACGCAGATCAACCTTACGAAACAATGACGCCAGAAAGAAGGGGGAAAGCCCACCATAGCCTCCCCCTATCCCCTTGTTTCCAAAGCAAACCCAGCAACCCGACAACTCATTTCTCATGTCCATCAGACTGCGATAACGCTCATCTTCGCCCCGCTTTATCGCACTCTGTTCGACATTTTCCGCGTCATAGCCAAGCCCTATTTCGCCTCCCGCCGAGCCCTCAACTCAGCAACCGCCGAACCTCATCCGCCGCCTCCCCGATCTGCCGCACGATCTCGCGGTGCGCGGCGACGACGATCGGCACGAACTCCTCGATCGCCTCGCGCTCGCAATAGCACACCTCGCGCTCGACGAACCACGCAACCAGCGCCAGTTGCTCATGGATTGTCGTCCACAACCCGGCTCGGCCAGCAGCGAGCCCGATGGCGTCGAGCAGTCGCTTTCGCTCGTCGAAGCGCAGGTACTCGTCGAAGTCGAACGCCGACTCGATCACCTCGCCCTCCACTGACCAGACGAACACCCCCTCCGATACCTCCAGCGCAGGTACATCTGCCGACCGATTGACAAAGCCCGGTAGCATTCCCGGCCAGCCCGATATCCGCACAAAACCGATTTTCGGGGCGGGTCTCGGCAACTCGTTTTTCTCCATCTCCATCCTCCGACACCCACCCCATGATTCGAGCTAGATAGTAGTACATGATCGCAAACGCGACCGACTGCAGCAGAAACCCGACCCAATCGAGCAGTCCCCACCCACGCAGCATCGCATCTATTGACTCGATCACAAATCGCTCCACGCGAAAACGGGGCGACTGGCGCCCCGCATCTTCACACAACTCAACGGGTTACAACGGCGACACATGCCACCCGCCCCTGTACTCTGTAGCTCGGACTACGGCTCCAACAGAGAACGACTCATGAGGATTCGCCTCCTGAAGCGCAGAAATAATCCGCCCACTCTGCAGCCGCACAACCACCTCGACGCCCTGTCGCTGCGCCGCGCGCTCACCAACTTGATTCCCCACCGAAGCCCCAACAGCCCCGCCAACCACCGCCCCAGCGGCCGTCGCGAGCTTCTTACCTGTTCCACCACCGACTTTCGACCCAAGCGCCCCACCCGCCAGCACGCCCAGCGCGCCACCAGCCACAGCGCCGGTTCCCACACCACGAACATTTGCTTGTTTGCCCTGCAGGATCACGGGCTTCACCTCCAGCACCTCCCCGTACAGAAGGCTTCGCGAAAGCTGCCTCTGTTCCTGAGACCCATACACAGGCCCCTGCAAACCACCCCCCGTTGCACACGCGCTCACCCCAAAAGCCGCCACCACAGCCACCACCATCGCCTTTGCTCTCATCGCACACCTCCCCGAACAAGCCCACCAGCGACCGCTTTCACCACCTCGGCCGCCCCGACACACTCCGTCGACGCTTCGCAGCGCGAAGACACCGACACCACGCCGCTCGGAAAAACCACGATGTCAGCCCCATGAACGGCCAGCCTCGACAACGCAGCCCGATCCTCTGAGCGCACGCGCATTTCGACCCCATCGACCGACACGCGCAGCGGCTCGGCATCCGGCCCCACCGGCAATGCCCGCCCGATCTCGCTCACGATCACCGGCAGCGATACCCACACGACACTGGACTCAGAATCACCAGCAGTCGCCCCAGCCGACGCCATCACCAGCGCAACCGGCAGCAAAAACTTCGCAATCCGCTTCATCTCCCTCTCCTGTATTCCAGAGAATCACACACCAATCAGGTACTTCCTCGGCACCGCAACCTTGCACTTGTCATCAGCAGTCCCAGCCTGCCGCAGCCCATCGCACGTCGCCTTCCCGATTTGCCAGAAGATGATTTCGCGCGCCTCACGACGACACTCACGCATCGCCTCGGCGTTCCCGCCCGTAACGGCTTCGCACCGCACAACGAGGTCCGAGTACGAAACGCCCTCGCTTGCAACAGCGGAGCCCACGCCAACAGCGAGCCCCACAGCAACCAACATCCTCCCGAAAACCATCCTCATGACCACCTCCTCACCCGCGAGCCGCCGCAGCCATCTCGTCGAACTCGACGACCTCCGCGCACGCACTCGAATCCGTCTTCGAATCGCACATCGGCTTCACAACGCGCTCGATGAACACGATCTCTTGAGCCTCCGCCCGGCATTTGTCGACCGCGCCAACCGAGACAGAACCAAACCGCGCCTCGCACTGCGCGACGAGTTCGCCATACGAAACCTCGCCGGCCGCCGCACCACCTGCCATCGCGAGACACACAGCCAACACCGCCACCTTGATCGCCTTCATCGCCTTCCCTTTGATCTTGTTACTCGAAGCAGGGACCGACCCGCAGGCCGGCCCCGTTCAACCTTCAGTGCACCCAGCCCGCAGCGCCGCCGCACGCAATACCTGCATCACGAATGACCGCAGCCGCGTCGCGCCGGATGTCCTCGCCGACAGTCGGCAGAATCACCCCGTCGCACACCATCTGATGCAGGTGCGCGAACCCGACGCCCAAGAGCCGCAGATCGTCGGCGCTAAGCTCTTCGCCACGTTCAATGCGATCCGCATCGTTGCGCAACGCCCACGTCAGGTTCTCCGCCGACACGGGATCGTTCGCAATCGGCGCCATCTCGCCCATCGCCGCAAACCCCATCATCATGTTCAACGCGGCCTTGGCCGACATCACCGCTTCAGTCTGTTTATCCATTTTCAATACTCCTTCACTCATGAAAGCCCCCGCAGGGAGGGCGACTCAGACTCAATCCGGGAAATACTTCCGCACCGCCACCCGACACGCCGACTCACCACTCTTACCCGCACAAGGCACCCGCCCAAGCTGATCGAACACCACGTACTCGGCCTCATCGAGGCAGTCATGCCGCGCGTCCTCCGCCAGTCCAAGCCCTTCGCAGCGCTCTTCCAACTTCCGATACTCAGCAGTGGAAACCAGCGCATTCCGCTCGCTCGGCGTCAGGATTCGCGCGAAATACTTGCCCGTACGAGCCGCAGGGTTATCCGCGACCAGCGCTTGGATTTCCGTCTGACACTCGAACTGCTCCGCGAGCGACAACTCGCTCCGCCCGCAGTCGACATGCATCTCCTGAACCAACTGATCGCGGTACGAACTACCCTCGCCGGGCATCAGAAAGAATGTCGGCATTGCAACCGCCGCCGTACTTGCTCCCACCAGAGCCGCCGCCAAACACAAACTCTTGATTGCATTCATTTCTCGGAACTCCTTCTTTGTAGTTTTTCGTGAATGCCTTGCCCGAACGCCGCTCAGCGCGCCCGATCGATCTGCGCGAGCAAGTCAGTACGCGCCTGCGCTTCACACGAAGCACGTGCTTCACCGGTCTGAACCGCACACGAACGCATGGCCTCGCCGTAGATCGCATTCACGTTGGGGCTGGAATTGGTAGCCACAGCCGTGCCCACGAACATCAGTGAGATGAGCAGCGTGGTTGCCGTCACAGCTTTGTAAGCGATTGATTTCATATCCATTTCAAAACTCCTTCTTCTCTGTTGTGGTGCTGCAATGTCCCGGCCCGCCCCGTGCGGACCGGGGTATTCCCATCAGAACCGATACCCGATCCCCGCACGAACCAGCGTGCTGCCCTTACCCGAGCCAGAAATCTTGAACGCCGCTCCACCGTGAGCAGTCCAGCGATCATTGAGTTGATGAGCGATGGTCAAACCACCCGCGCTCTGACCGGCGTAGTGCCCAACACCGAAATTCACCGTGGTCTCACCCGGCGCAACAGGCGTGATCGCAGTGAGCGCAGCCGCTTGCGCGATGCCCATCGACAGGTTGCGATCCAGCGCTTTGAGATCGCTCTTGAACTCACCGCGCAGCGCGTTGAACCCGTCGTTCATGTCATGGCGCAGCGCACTGACATTTGTGTCCGTGTAATCGCGCGCCCCTTGCAGGCCAGCACCGAGTTGGCCCATCGTCGCAACATCGGAAGGCGCCACCCCGTCAGCAACACCCACGATCCGACGACCACCGACTGCCACGGTCCCAGCCTCGGCAGCGGTCGTACCCGCGCCGATCGCGACGGCCCCGTTCGCAGCGAATGCACCGGCACCGATGGCGACAGAATCCGGCCCCGCAGCGACGGAACCTGCGCCGATCGAAATTGACTGAGCACCCTGCGCAATCGCGCCATCGCCAACGGCCACCGAAGAATTACCCACGGCCACGGTCTGGTTGCCGACACCCGTCGCAGCCGTGCCGTCGGATGCCGAGTTGGTCCCGATGGCGATCGAGTTTTCGCCTGCGCGTGCGTTCTCACCGATGACCCCGCGCGTCACGAGGTCAATAGCCTCCTGCGCAGCAGTCAAAGCCGAGGTCGCGTCAGTCAGCGCGCTGGTCAAACTTGCAACCTGCGCCTGCAACTCAGCAATCGCAGCATCCTGCGCAGCGTCGTCGGCCAGCGCTGGGGTTGCGAGGAAAAGCGCCGTCACCGCGATCGCCAGTTTGGTTTTTGCTGTTCTCATTTTTCTCTGTCCTTATGTGGAGTTGGAGGTGCTACGAATGCTCAACGGGTACTCACCCGCTGAGCAAAACCTTTCTCGATCGCGACAGCTACACCGTCTCGATCACCGGGTGCAGATGACACCCACAGAAGCGGGGACGTGACTCGCGCGAGTCGCATGTCCGGCCGAACCGTCACGCCGCCCTCGGACGCCTGCACATACGCCTCGATCACGACGTTCCGCGACTGGCTTGGCGGCACGTAGAGCACTGCCTGTGCACCGGGCTGATTCCGAACAAATGCACCTACGCGTGAGAATGTCGCCCTTGTCCGCGCATCGATCTGCGTGCCAGTGGCTGGGAGCACGAACACCG
>CAYTAY010000024.1:0-24429 GCA_964435845.1 uncultured Azoarcus sp. | reverse complement strand
ACCCCGGGAAGTGACGTGATAAAGACCACCAGCCAGTTCGATACGAAGCGGACGCGTCACGACATGACAATACCCGCCGCAGCGCGCGAGAGCAAGACGTGCCTTAGTGCAAGACCTGACCCCAGTTTCTCGGCAGCCCGAGGCGCTCCTCGAACGACAGCAGGCCGATCTCGGGGCTGGTACCCTGGTGGGCCAAGGCGCGGGCCATGCCCGTCAGGCGCAGTTGGTGCAGTTTCTCGACGGTTGGATGGTTGAGCATGATGGTTCCTTCAGTGGTAATAGTCGGGGCCACGCACATTGGCGTGTTCGAGGGGTAAAGAGCTCTGGGCCGGGGTGCTCACGCGCTTCTTGTCGAGCCCGGACTTCAAGATCGATTTCACGCTGCTGTAGGAGGCGGCGCCGATGGTGATGGCCCGCTCGCAGGCGCCCTCCAGCCGCGCCTCACCGACCTCCTTGCTCAGGCGCAGGATGCCCAGGCAGGCCCGGTAGCCCTGCTGGGGGTGGCGGCGCTGATGCACGATGTGCTCGACCAGTGCTTTGGCATGGGGCCCGATGCGCGCGGCCCATTCGAGCAGGCGCGGGGCGTTCCAGCCCTGCACGGCCTGGTGGGCCGGGCTCATGTGGGCATCGACCGTGGTGTGCCGGCCGCGCAGGTCGTTGCGGGCATGACTGGCGATGCGCGTGCCGCGATGAAACAGTTCGACGGTGCTCGCGGTGAGCCGCACGTCGATCTTCTCGCGGGCGAAGCGGTACGGCACCGAGTAGTAGTGACTGACCACCTCGACGTGATAGTCGATGCCGACCTTAGCCACCTTCCACTCGGCAAACTCGTAGCGGGTCGCCGGCAACGGGCGCAGCGCGGGCCGATCCAACTCCTCGAAAGCCGACTGGCGGCAGCCGGGCAACTTCTTGAACGCGCGGCTGTTCAGGTCCATCATCAGCGCGGTGACGGCCCGGTTGAGCTCATCGAGGCTGAAGAAACGCTGGTTGCGCAGGCGCGCCAGCACCCAGCGCTGGACCAGCAGCACGCCCCCTTCCGCCTTCGCTTTATCCTTCGGGCGACGAGGCCGCGCCGGCAGCACCGCCGTGGCGTAATGGCGGGCCAGGTCGCGATAGGTGGGGTTCAGCTCCGGTTCGTAGAAGCAGGCGGTGGTCACGCCGCTCTTCAGATTATCCGGCACCAGCACGGCGGTCGCGCCCCCCAGATGCTCCAGGGTGCGCACATGGTTGCCGATCCAGTCGGGCAGGCTCTGGCTCCAGGTCGCTTCGCAGTAGGTGTAGTTCGAGGCGCCCAGCACGGCCACGAAGATCGCCGCTTGGCGGATTTCACCGGTCATCGGATCGACCACCGCAACGGTCTGACCGGCGTAGTCAATGAACAGCTTCTCGCCCGGGGCGTGGGTCTGGCGCATGCTCACCGACAGCTGCCCGACCCACCACCGGTAGTGTTCGCAGAAGCCGCTGTAGCGGTAGCCGTCCGGGTGCTCGGCCTTGTATTCCTGCCAGAGCAGATCGAGGGTCACCCCCTTGCGCCGCAGTTCGCAGTGCACGGCGGGCCAGTCGGGCTCGGGGCGCGTGCGGCTCGAGGGCGCGCTCGGCGCGTACAGTTGTGCCTCCAGCCCCGCCTCGCTGATGCCGGTCGGCAGCGGGTACGACAATCCGCATTGCCTGGCCCGGCGCAGGATCTCGCCAACCGTCGTCGGTGAGGCGCCGACCGCTCGCGCGATCTCGCGGTGGCTGCGCCCGCCCTCGTGGGTCAGCCGTAAAACTTCAATAATCTTGCGCATGGATAACCTGAAATTGGCCATGTGGTCCTTGGCAAAACTGCCGAGGGTGCCACGGTTATCCCGCGCGCTACGAAATTACAAATGACTGTCCAGTTTGCCCTGGAATCGGTGTCCAGATTCGCGTGGAATCAATGTCCAGTTTGGCGTGGAATACGCACCCAGTGCCGACACCGACGTCGGAAGGCGGGGCTTCATGGCAGCGTGGGTGTCACCCCTCGCCGCGCTCGCGGCGACCTACGGCGTCCGGGGTGTCGGCGGCACCTGCCGTAGGTCGGCGTGAGCGAATGCGTGCGTTGGCCCAGGCCATGCTCGCTGTACGCATTGATCATCTCCCGATAATGCATATAGAATATCCGTCCAGCGCAACCCGGAGCCTGGAATGCCCCCTGCGATTGCCAGCGATGACTATGACACGCCGTGGAAGGGTGCGCTCGAACACGCGTTTCCGGAGTTCATGGCGTTTTACTTTCCGGGGGCTGCGCGACAGATCGACTGGTCGCGCGGGCACCTGTTTCTGGACAAGGAGTTGCGGCAGATCGTGCGCGGGGCCGAACTCGGGCGGCGCCATGTGGACAAGCTGGTGCGCGTGCAGCGCTTTGATGGGCGCGAGGACTGGATCGCCATCCACGTAGAGGTCCAAAGCCAGCACGACGACGCGTTCGCAAAGCGCATGTTCGTGTACAACTACCGCATCTTTGACCGCTACGACCGCCCGGTGGCGAGCCTCGCGGTGCTTGCCGACGACAACCCGCAGTGGCGCCCGAACGGTTTCGGCTTCGCGCTGTTCGGCTGTTGTCACCAGCTGGACTTTCCGCTGGTCAAGCTCACCGACTTCGCGTCGCGCGAACAGATGCTGGCGGCCGACGCGAACCCGTTTGCGCTGGTCACCGCGGCGCACCTCCATACGCAGCGCACGCGCAACGCCCCCATACAACGCTTCGAGGCGAAGCGGCGCCTGGTACGGGCGCTTTATCAGCGCGACTGGTCCAAGGCCCGCGTGCTTGAGTTTTTTGCCATACTGGACTGGATGATGCAGTTACCCGAGGATCTTGAACTCGAACTGTGGCAGGATATCGAATCGATTGAAGGAGAATTCAGCGTGAAATACGTCACCAGCGTCGAGCGACTCGCGATCGCTCGCGGAGAGCGGATCGGGATTGAGAAGGGTTTCGAGAAGGGCGTTGCGAAGGGCATTGAAAAGGGTATCGAAAAAGGTATCGAGAAAGGTATCGAACGAGGCGCGCGCGAGGGTAGCGCCAATTTGATCAAACGCCTACTTACCCAACGCTTCGGTCCGCTGCCGCAAGCAATCAATGAGCGCCTCGCTGATGCCTCGACCGAACAGATTGAACAATGGGCCGAGCGCATACTGGTCGCCGACGCGCTCGAGGATGTGTTTCGCGAGAACTGAAGGACCGCACAGCTCCACTGTCGAAGAGCCGTACTCAGCTCCACCCGTAGGTCGGCGTGAGCGAAGCGAAGGCCGACAACCGGGGCATGCCGACCGACCTCAATTTCCGCAGACCCCGATTTTCCGCGATCTCACGCCCTTCGATGGGCGGCCATCCACACGTCAGTCGGCAGGTTCGTCAGTCATGCGGGTTTGAGCGCGAGTGTAGGCCAGGCGCTTGTCCCGCAGGCCGATGGAAATGACGGTGACAAAGACGATTTCGTCATCAACGCGGTACACCAGCCTGTAGCCAACTGCACGAAGCTTGATCTTGTAGCAGTCCGGCATACCGGCCAACGCGGCAGATGGAATCCGTGGCTCGGCCAGACGCTCTTCGAGCATCTTCTTGAACTGCATGCGCAAGCTACCGTCGAGTCGCTTCCATTCGGCGAGCGCATGTGTGTGGAAGCGCAGCTTATAGATCATCCAGACTCAGCTCGACGAAAGTCCCCTCGCTACGCTCGCGCACGAGGGCAGCGTTTTCGAGGTCTTCGAGGTAGGTCAGCAGACGCTCGTAATGAGCGGCGGGGACGAGATAGGCTTCTGGACGATTGTGGTTGAGCAAGGCAACAGGATTGCCCCCCGCCTGTGCGATGACACTGGCGTAGTTGCGTTTGAGCTCGGTCACGCTGACCGTCAGGTCGGCAAGAATCGTTTGCATGTCGCACCTGGTTACATGTTTAATTTGGCATCTAATATAGCACCAAATACCCAACCTCCGCCGGAGAAATGGGGCTGACTCAATTCCCCCCAATTTCGCTGCATGGCGACACTTTCCGGGGCTGTTCCCCCGCCGGCCTCAGCTCTCGGTCTCGACCTTCTTCAGGTAGGCGTAGATCTGGTCCTTGATGGCCAGCTTTTCTTTCTTCATGACCTCGACCTCGAGATCAGTACCGGGCACGAGACGGTTTGCGATGTTGAGGATCTTGTGGTCGAGCTCGTTGTGCTTTGCGAAGAGCTGGGTGAAGTAGCGGTCGTTGTGTTTGAGGCGGGTGATGAGCTCGCGATATTCGGGAAACATGTAAAGGACTCCTGGATTCAGGGTTGCGGGAAAAAATGCTGGGCAATCCGCCGTTCAATCCCAGTCTACTCCCCCTTTTGGTGCGTTTCCAGCAAAGGTGCGCGACGGCACATGCGCGCGCCGAACCCCTATTCCATCCCCCACTTCTGCAGCCGGTAGCGCAGCTGGCGCAGGGTCATGCCGAGGCGGCGGGCGGCCTCGGAGCGGTTCCAGCGGGTCTCGTCGAGCATCGCGAGGATGCGGGTTCGCTCGTCGTCGTTGTCGCCGTCACTGTTGGCGTGCGCCGGGATCTGCGTGGTGGTGGCCCAGCTCGGCTGGGCTTCGGACGCGACCGGGCTCGCCATGGGCATGGCCTGCAGATGGAGGTCGGCCGCTGTGATCTGCTCGCTGTCGCAAAGGGCGCAGGCGCGCTCAAGCAAGTTTTCCAATTCGCGCACGTTGCCGGGGAAAGGGTGGCGGCGCAGGGCGTCGAGGGCGTCGTGCGAGAGCGAACGGCGCGCGCACCCCTCGCGCTGGGCGAGTCTCGCGAGCAGATGGGTGGCGAGCGCGGGGATGTCCTGGGTGCGATCCCGCAGCGGCGGCACCTCGAGGGTGATGACGTTGATGCGGAAGAACAGATCCTGGCGGAACTTGCCGTCGGCGACGAAGGCCGAAAGGTCCCGGTGCGAGGCGGACAGGATGCGCACATCCACATTCTGCTCGGCATGGGCGCCGACCGGGCGCACTGCACGCTCCTGGATCGCACGCAGCAGCTTGACCTGCATCGCCAGCGGCAGCTCGGCGATTTCGTCGAGGAACAGTGTGCCGCCTTGCGCAGCCTGGAACAAGCCCTGTTTGTCGGCGGCGGCGCCGGTGAAGCTGCCCTTTACATGGCCGAAGAACTCACTCTCCATGAGCTCGGGGCTGATCGCGCCGCAGTTGACCGGCACGAAGGGGCCGGCAGCGCGCGGGCCGGAGCTGTGGATGAGGCGGGCGATGACCTCTTTGCCGGTGCCGGATTCGCCATGAATGAACACCGGCGCCTGGCTGCGGGCGAGCTTTTCGATCTGGCCACGCAACTGCACCATCGCCGGCGAGGCGCCGATGAGGTCGCGCTCTCCGGGAGCCTTGCCGCCTTCGCCGGCTTCGTTGTCAACGCGTAGCGCGCTTTTGACCAGCGCGTGCAAGGCCTTGAGCTCGACCGGCTTGGTGACGAAGTCGAAGGCCCCCAGCTTGAGCGCACGGATGGCGGTGTCGATGCTGCCGTAGGCCGAGATGACCGCGACCGGCAAGCCGGGGTGCTCGGCCTGAATGTGCGCCACCAGCTCGAGGCCGTCGCCGTCGGGCAGGCGCATGTCGGTGAGGCACAGGCGGTAATCGCCACGCTCCAGAAAGGCGTGAGCCTCGGCGAGGTTGGCAGCGGTGTCGCACACCAGCCCCATGCGCAGCAAAGAGAGTTCGAGCAACTCGCGGATGTCGTCTTCGTCGTCCACCACGAGCACTGACGGAGTGCTGCTGCGGCTGCGTCTTTCGGGAACGTTCATGGCTGGCTCCGTCCGGTGAGCACGAAATGGGCACCGGGTTCGTTTCCGGCGAACTCGAGACGGGCGCCATTGGCCTCGGCAAGTTCGCGCGCAATGTATAGCCCGAGCCCGGTGCCTTTGGGGTCGGTAGTGAAGAAGGGCTCGAAGATCTGGGCACGCTGATCCTCGGCGATGCCGGGGCCATCGTCGACAACGTGCAGCGCGATGCGGCCGCTACCCAGGCTGTAGCTGAAGATACGCACCGAGCCCGGCTGGCCGCTGGCATAGCGGCGCGCATTGCCGAGCAGGTTGCCGAGGATCTGGTGCATGTGCGCGCGATCGATGGCGAAGGTGGCGTTGATGTCGATGTCGCGTGCAAACACCCTGTGCTCCTGATGGCCGCGCAGGGCGAACTCGTCGACCACCTCGGCGACGAATTCGGCCAGCGGCAGGGCCTCGGCCAGAATGCTCTCGCGCCGGCCCAAGGCGAGCACCTCGCGCACCATGCGCTCGATGCGCCGCGCGTTGTCGTTGATAATGCGCGTGAGTCGAACCTGCACTTCGGCGCGCTTTTCCTCGCCGAGCAAATCGGCCGCCTGGGTAACCGCCGACAGCGGATTGCGAATCTCATGCGCCATGCCGGCTGTGAGCCGTCCGAGGGCAGCGAGCTTGAGCTGTTGCACCTGCTCCTGGACTTCCTCGTAGTCGGTGAGGTAGATGAGCGTATCGCCGCCTTCCTTGGCATTGGCATTGACGGCGCGGCAACGCAGGAGCTTGCCCGCCGGGCCAAGCCGCTGGACACAACCATCGGCGCCGAAGTTGCGCGCGCAGTCGGCAAACCAGACGTCGACCGCCACCAGCCGGGTGCCAGGCTCGAGCGCCATGCCAAGGAGCACCGAAGCCCGCGGGTTGGCCTGGCGCACGATGCCGCCCTCGCCCATGACGATGACGCCGTCGCGCATGTCTTCGATGATGCGCTCGTTGATTGCCTGCTGGCGGCCAAGTTGCGCGCCGCGCTCGGCCGCCAGTGCCTCGTTGAAGCGCGCCCGGCGCGCAAGCAGGCGGGAGGTGATGGCGATGGCGAAAAAGCCGGTGCAGGCCATGCCGACCTGGAAAAACTCGACCGCATCGACGCCCGTGTAGTGGCGCCACAGGTTTTCTGCGAGTACGGCCAAGGTGGCAGTTGCCGCCAGAAAGAGGCCGGTACGGCCCTCGCTGATCAGGCCGGCGCCGGCGAGATACACCATCATCAACACCGGCATCCCGCTCTTGAAGCCGCCGCTGATCCACATGATGGCGGTCAGGGCGGCAATGTCGATGATGAGTTGAAGCGTGATGAGGCGTTCCAGCCCGAAGCGGCGGATGACATCTGGAAAGCCGAGCGCGAGCGCCGCGCCGACATAGGCGATGCTCAAGCCGAAGAAAAGCGCCGGCGCCTCGCCACCCAGGCCCATCTCTCGCCCGGCGACGACGAACAGCCCGGCGATGATCAGGCGGAACAGGTTGAAATACTTGAGGGGGGCAAGCCTTGGAGCGACTGGCAAGGCGTCTTGCATGGGCAATCGTTCAGCCCCGGTGCTCATCCCGAACGCCCAGTCGGCGATGCGCGTCGCTGCAGAAGAAGCGGCCATCGGCTCGCACCCCTTCGCTTTCCGGCACATGCAGGCCGCAGTGTTCGCACGACACCATGCGCTCGGGCACCTGTTTGGCGGATTGCGCGCGTTGCGCCTTCTGCTCGCGCCGTTCGCGCGAGTCCTCGGCGAGTCGCTGCACCGCGCGCCGCACCCACCAGACGACGATGAGAACAAGAATGAAGATCAGCAGATTACGCACGTCGGGTTTGCAGGCGGTGGGAGATAGATGGGGAGTCTAGCAGAGAGTGGGCCGTGGCTTGATAGTGCGGGCAATCGGGCTGACCAGCTGCGACTCCTGAGCCTGGCGCAATCGTTAAGCATTCGCGGCTCACGCCGCTCCCACAGGCAATGGTCGCTGCCTTGCGGGTAGGAGCGGCGTGAAACGCGAACGGGGCCGCGCAATGCATTCGATCGAGGCACCGAATACGATGAACCGCTGCATTCGCGCCTTACAGCGCTCCCACAGGTAGTGGATGCTTTGTGGGAGGCGTAGGAGCGGCGCAAGCCGCGAAAACCGTCTAAATCCGGCACAGCTTCTCACACGCCGCCGCCAGTGTGTCCTCGTTTTTGGCGAAGCAGAAGCGGATGATGCCGTCGTCGCGGCCGTCGGCGAAGAAGGCCGACACCGGAATCGCGGCGACGCCGACCTCGCGGGTGAGGTGTTCGACGAAATCGGTGTCGGCCATGTCGGAGATCGCACCATAGCGCGCGAGTTGGAAGTAGGTGCCGCACGACGGCAGCAGCTCGAAGCGCGAGCCGGCCATGGCTGCAGCGAAGAAGTCCCGCTTGGCCTGGTAGAAGGCGGCCAGGCCCAGGTGACGCGAGGCATCCTGCATGTAGTCGGCGAGCGCGAGCTGGACCGGAGTGTTCACCGTGAACACGTTGAACTGGTGCACCTTGCGGAACTCGGCCATCAGCTCGGCTGGGCCGATGACGTAGCCGACCTTCCAGCCGGTGATGTGGTAGGTCTTGCCGAAGCTCGACACGATGAGGCTGCGCGCGGCCAGCTCAGGGTGGCGTGCGCAGCTCTCGTGACCGGCACCGTCGAACACGATGTGCTCGTAGACCTCGTCGGACATGATGACGATGCCCGTTCCGCGGGTCAGCGCCCCCAGCTGCGCCATGTCTGCCGCGCTCCACACGGTAGCGGTGGGGTTGTGCGGCGAGTTGATCATGATCATGCGGGTGCGCGGCGTGATCGCGGCGGCCACCGTGGTCCAGTCCGGCCGGTAGTCGGGCGCGGCCAGTCGCAGCCGCACCACCTTGCCGCCCTGCAGCTCGACGGCCGGAGCGTAGGAGTCGTACACCGGCTCGAACACGATGACCTCGTCGCCCGGGTGCACCATTGCCGCCACGGCGGTGAACAGCGCCTGGGTCGCACCCGCGGTGACCGTGATCTCGCGCTCGACGTCGTAGGCCGCAGCATAGAGCGCCTCGACTTTTTCAGCAATGGCCTCGCGCAGCGCAGGCATGCCGGCCATTTGCGCATACTGGTTGTGGCCGGCGCGCATCCAGTGGGCGACCCGCTCGAAAAGCGCGTCCTCGGCATTGAAGTCGGGGAAGCCCTGCGACAGGTTGATCGCGCCGCATTGCTGCGCCATGCGCGACATCACGGTGAAGATGGTGGTGCCGACCTTGGGCAGGCGGGACTGGATAGGGGCGGCAAAGCTCGGCATCTGCGGTCTCGGCGGAAAACTCCCGCGTATTGTGTCAGAGGCGGAGGCGCGGGAGAATGCGCAGCATGAACTTCATCCAGCCCATCCCCACTCTGCTGCGCGACGGCGATGCTGCCGTGATCCTCGACCAGACCCTGCTGCCGCACCGGGTCGAGACCTGCCGGCTCGATACGCTCGAGCAGGTAGCGCACGCCATCCGCAGCATGCAGGTGCGCGGTGCGCCGCTGATCGGCGCCACTGCGGCCTTCGGCGTGGCGATTGGCTTGCGTGCAGACGCGGGCGACGCGCGTCTGGCCGAAGCGCTGGCGGTGCTCGGTGCCACCCGTCCGACCGCGGTGAATCTGCACTGGGCGCTAGCTCGAATGGTCACACGTTTGCAGCCGGTGCCGGCCGAGGAGCGTTACCTTGCGGCATGGCACGAGGCCGAGGCAATCTGCCGCGACGATGCGAGGACTTGCGCCGCCATCGGCGACCACGGCCTTGCCTTGCTGCGCGAGATCGCGACGCGACGTGGCGGCGAGCCGGTGCGGGTGATGACCCATTGCAACGCCGGCTGGGTGGCCACGCTTGGTGCCGGTACCGCGCTGGCGCCGGTATACGAGGCGCACGCGGCCGGCCTGCGGGTCCATGTGTGGGTGAGCGAAACCCGGCCGCGCAACCAGGGTCTGCTCACCGAGTGGGAGTTGCGCGAAGCGGGCGTGCCGCACACCTACCTTGCCGACAACGCCGCCGGCATCCTGATCGCGCGTGGCGAGGTTGACATCGTGATTACCGGCGCAGACCGCATTGCGGCCAACGGTGACTCCGCGAACAAGATCGGCACTTATCTCAAGGCGCTCGCAGCGCGCGACAACGGCGTGCCCTTCCATATCGCCGCGCCGATGTCGACCGTGGATTTCGATTGCCCCGAGGGTGCGGCGATTCCGATCGAAGACCGTGGCCCAGCAGAGGTCTTGAGCGTGAGCGGGATCGACGCATCGGGCCGGTCCGGGGCGGTGCGGCTCGCGCCGGATACGGTCGCCGCCGTGAATCCGGCTTTCGACGTGACGCCGGCCCGCCTGATCACCGGCATCATCACCGAGCTCGGCGTGTGCGCACCCGGGCGGCTGCTCGAATGGAAGCCCCGCAGCGCATGACTGGCTTGCGCGATAAACTGTCCGAGGTGGCGCGTGCGCTGGACGCCGCCCGGCTCAACACCGGCACTGCGGGCAACGTGAGCGTGCGGCTCGACGGTGGCATGCTGATCACGCCAAGCGGCATGCCCTCAACGATCTGCACGCCAGCGGACATGGTCGAGGTGGCGGCCGACGGCAGCGCGCAGGGCCGCCTCGCGCCATCGAGCGAATGGCGCATGCATCGCGACATTTATCGCAACCGCCCCGAGGCCGGCGCCATCGTCCATACCCATGCGCCCTTCGCCACCGCTCTGGCCTGCCAGCGGATCGGGATTCCGCCTTTCCACTACATGGTCGCGCGCTTCGGCGGCAAGGACGTGCGCTGCGCCGGCTATGCCACCTTCGGCACCCAGGCATTGTCGGACCGCATTCTGGATGCGCTCGAAACCCGCAACGCCTGCCTGATCGCCAACCACGGCATGGCGGTGTTCGGCCACGACCTCGACCACGCGCTGTCGCTGGCGATCGAGTTCGAGGCACTGTGCGAGCAGTACTGGCGCACACTGCAACTGGGCACGCCGGTGCTGCTGTCGGACGTGGAAATGGCCGAGGTGGCGGAGCGTTTCAAGTGGTACGGGCGGCCGATGGCGGCTGACTCGCCGCCTCCAGCACCCTGACCAGGCATGAGGTGTCGTCACCGCCCCAGCCCTGCGCCATCAGCGCGTTGAGTTGCTGCCAGACCTGAGCGGCGACCGGCAGCGGGATGCCGAGGCGGACGGCGTCACGCATCAGGATGGCGAAGTCCTTGTGGTGCAGCCTTGCCTGCACGCCGGCGACAAAGTCGCGCTCGACCATGCGGCCACCGAACACCTCCAGCACCCGCGAGGCGGCCGAGCCACCCATCAGCGCGTTGCGCACCGCGGCGAGATCCACCCCGTTGGCCCGCGCGAGATGCATGGCCTCGGCACAGGCCTGGATGAGGGACACCATCAGCATCTGGTTGCAGGCCTTGGCGACCTGCCCGGCACCGGGCTCGCCGATGTGCACGATGCGGTTGCCGAAACACACGAGTACCGGCCTCACCCGCTCCAGCGTCGCCGCCTCGGCACCGGCCATGATCGCCAGGGTGCCGGCCTCGGCTGCGATGCCACCGCCGGACACCGGTGCATCCACCCACGCCACCCCTCGTACGGCATAGCGTTGCGCGAGGCTGCGCGCGATGTCAGGCGAGATGGTGCTCATGTCCACATGCACCGCACCCGCCTGGAAGCCGGCGGCGAGCCCCTCCGGGCCGAAGGCGAGCGCTTCGACGTCCGCGCCATGGGTGATGATGGTAACGACCACGTCGCTTGCCGCCGCCAGCGCTGCCGGGGTTTGGTAAAGCCTCGCCCCCTGCGCCACGAGTTCGGCCGCAGCCTCTGGCCGCCGCGCCCACACGCCCAGCTCGAAGCCGGCGTCCAGCAGCCGCGCCGCCAGCGGACGCCCCATGACGCCCAGGCCGATGAAGCCGACCTTCATCGCTCAGCCCTCCCCACCACACATGCGCTCGAGCAGCTTGAGCATGGCGACGGAGTCATCCTCGCCGAGACCACTGCCGACCATGGCATTGAACATCTGCGCAGTGGCGGCGGCAGACGGCAGGGCAAGGCCGAGACGATGCGCCTCTTCCATCACGATGCGCATGTCCTTGTGGTGCATCCAGGCCTTGAAGCCGGGCTTGAAGTTGCGGTCGAGCATGCGCTGGCCGTGGTTTTCGAGCACGCGGGAATAGGCGAAACCACCGAGCAGGGCCTCGCGCACGCGGGCGGCATCCACACCGCTGCGGGTGGCGAAGTTGAGCGCCTCGGCCACCGCCGCCACGCCGACGCCGGTGAGAATCTGGTTGCAAGCCTTGGCCACCTGCCCCGCGCCGGATGCACCGATCAGCGACACCGTCTTGCCCATGGCCTCGAAGGCCGGCCTGACCTTGTCGAAAGCGGCGGCATCACCGCCGACCATGATGGTCAGCGCGGCGTTGATTGCACCAACCTCGCCGCCCGATACCGGCGCATCGAGCATGGTCACGCCCTTGTCGGCCAGCTTGGTGGCAATCTCGCGCGCCGCCGCCGGGGCGATGGTGCTCATGTCGACGAAGATCAGCCCGGCCGACGCGCCCTCGGCCACACCACCGACGCCGAGCGCAACCTGCTCCACATCCGGCGCGTCGGCGACCATGCTGATGACGACCTCTGCCCAGCCCGCGAGCGCTGCCGGGCCGCTCGCATCACCGGCGCCGGCATCGAGCAGGGGTTGCATGGACTCGCGCCGGCGGCTCCAGACACGCACCTCAAGCCCGGCTTTCATGAGGTTGAGTGCCATGGGGCGGCCCATCAGGCCGAGTCCGATGAATCCGACTTTCATTGCTTGCTTTCTCCGTGGGTTCGTATCATTGAGGGGCCAACCGGCTGTTACGCAGCCGCCAAACGCGCGATAATCCGGCGATGAACTACGACCACATCATCAAGGAAATCGGGCGCGGCGCCAAGGGCGCCCGTGCGCTGGACGCCGAAGCGGCAGAGTCGCTGTTCGGCGACATGCTCGACGGCAAGGTGCCGGACCTGGAGCTCGGCGCGGTCATCATCGCGCTGCGGATCAAAAGCGAGTCCTTGGCGGAGCTTGTCGGCTTCAAGCGCGCGATGGATGCACGCTGCGCGCAAGTCCGAGTGCCTGCCGAAGGCCCCCGCTGCGTGATCCTGCCCACCTACAACGGGGCACGCCGTCAGGCCAACCTGATGCCGCTGCTGGCGCTGATGTTGGCAAAACGCGGTGTGCCGGTGCTGATACAGGGGCGGCACGATTTCGAAAACCGCTCCAGCCCGTTCGAACTGCTTGCCGCTCTGGGTATTCGCCCGGCAGGCGATGTAGCGGATGCAAGTTCTCAATTGGAGCAATCCGCTCTCGCTTGTATCGACGTCGACAAGCTGCTGCCCGGGCTCGACATCCTGCTCTCGCTGCGGCTGCGCTTTGGCGTGCGCGGCAGCGCGCACACCATGGCCAAGCTCATCGACCCGTGCCGCGAGCACAGCGTGCGGGTGGTGGCGGTCACGCATCCAGAATATCTCGAGCGCATGCACGATTTCCTGCTCGCCGATGGAGGCCACGCGATGCTGCTCAGAGGCACCGAGGGCGAGGCCTTCGCCAACCCCCGCCGCCAGCCCCGCATCGAAGTTTTCGCCAATGGAGCAGCCTACGAGGCCTGGGCTGCCGAGGAAGGTGGAGCGCCACCACTGGCGGGACTGCCAGACGTCCCCGGCGTCGCAGACAATGCTCAATTGATCCACGCCATGGTGAACGGCGAGGCGCCCATCCCGGAGCCGTTGCTCAGACAGGTCGAGGCACTCGAGGGTTTGGCGCGCGCATAGCGAAAAGGGCCTGAGCCCAACAAAGCCTGATTATCCAAGGCCCTCAGGCACACGATCGGCGGTCACTGCACTCCTGCCAATCACTATCATCACGAATCCGGACAATGGCCCCCTCGGCATCGTGCTCAACGGTCATGATACGCATCTCGCGCCACTGCGCCACACTTGCGGGGGGATGCCCGGCAAAGCTTGCAAGCTGCTCAATCTGAACCGGTACCGCAGCCTTTCGCCGGTCCATTCCGCGAAATCGCAGATGGTTGTACTTGGCCCAAACGATTAGAGCTCCACCCATCGTGATGATGACGATCACATAGGTCGAGAGCAAATCGAAGAACCCTGCAAAGCCTGCGAGTTCGATCATGTGCACGTGAAACTGGATGCCGAAGAAAGCCCAGGCCGCCAGCGTGATCAACGGCAGCCAGAGAAACACCCACAAGATCCAGAAGACCATGGTCAGCAGGCCAGAGACAAGCTTTTGGTGCCATGACTGCAGATCGGGGCGATCGATTATCAGCGTGCTGCGGTTGGGCGTATGCCCCTGTCCGGACTTTTCCATGTTGCGCGACGGCGACCTCTGACGATAACGCTCGGCAGTGCCACCACCGAGGTGAAAACATTGAGCATCCAGTACGCCAGCGGGTACCAGATCATCCAGTAGTAGTAGCGAGCGTAAGTCTTCTCATAGCGCGCATCGAGGAACATGCTCACGGCGAACTGCAAAAGGCAGGTAGTACCAATCACCAGACCGCTCCAGCCCGGGGCTAGCGTTGCGATGCGCAGCGGGTCGGGTAGCTCGACGAATACCCCAACGGTGAAAAGCAGGACGATGGCCGCCATCGTGTAGGCCCAGGCGACACTCAGGAAGTACTCGAGATAGATCGGCCACAGGCGCCGGTGACGCCAGCGTGTGAAAACGCCCTGCTGTTCGAACAGCACCTGGGTGCCGCCCATTGCCCAGCGAAGCCGCTGGCGCCAGAGTCCGCGCAGGGTCTCCGGCATCAGAATCCAGCACAGCGCAGCCGGCTCAAAACGTACATCCCAGTGACGGACCTCGAGCCGCCAGCTGACGTCGATGTCCTCGGTAAGCGCATCGGGATTCCAGTAGCCCACATCCTGCAGCGCCGAGCGTCGAAAACACACGAGAACGCCGGAGACCGTGAAGATTTTTCCGTATGTTCGCTGCGCACGCTTGATCAGCCCGATGATCGAGGAGAACTCCCCAACCTGGATGCGTCCGAGCAGGGTCGAGCGTGTGCGGATGCGAGGGTTGCCCGACACCGCACCCACCCTCGGGCTGCCAAGCATGTGCCTCATCATCCATTTGAGGCAGTGCGGATCGATGATCGAGTCGCCATCCAGACACAGAAAGTAATCGTGACGGGCGACCATCGCGGCAGTATTGAGACCGACCGCTTTGCCCTGGTTCTTTTCAAGATGAACCACGCGTACACGCGGATCTTCGGCAGCAATCTCATCGAGCATTTGCGGCGTAGCGTCGGTGCTACCGTCATCGATGAGCAGAATCTCGAACTCGGGGTAATCGAGAGCCTGCAGCGCGGCAACCGTATCCGCAAGATTATCGGCTTCGTTGTGACAGGGTACCAACACGCTCACCGGTGGATAGGCTGGCAACTGCGGCGGACTGTCAAACGGCGGATCCTTGCGTTCGTAGTGGAGATAGTAATAAACGCCACCAGCCATCCACAGGTAGGCCATGAACAGCGGGTAGTAGAAGGCGAAGTTGAACAACCACTGCGCGATGACGAATACAAGCTCGCTCACGCTCGGTCTCCCACCGGAAGGGTAGCTCGAGTCATCATCTAGAACCGCCACGCGAAATGAAAGTGAGCGTAGTGCTTTCGTTCGTGTATGCCGTCGTAGGGAAACAGCTGGGTGCCGATGCCATAGCGCAGGGTCAGGTCACCATCTATCTGCCACTCGTGTTCGTAGCGCAGATTCCGATAAGCCTTCCAGCCGTAATCTCGATTGCGCAGGATGCCGTTCTCGCTGAGCGCCGCAATCTGCCTGTAGCTGCCTAGCGTCAATACGACTCGATGATTGAAGCGCCTCGAGTAGTGTCGCCACGCCAGGTTGTCGGCCGTCAGCGTCACAGATCCCGAGTAATCGCGCCTGGGGTTGAAGTAGTTCGCTTCCTTCAACGAGTTGCGGCTCGAATACACGCCCAGCTGCAGGTCGAGGGTGTTGCGTGGCTGACTCACCAGTCGTTCGAACCAGCTGGCTGCAACTGCGTCGCGGCGGTTGCCGTCGTTGAACCGGTAATGCGACACGTCGATGGCCGCGCGCCGGGATTCGTGCCACCGATGGGCGACCCCGACAAGCGAGTGGCTCGCATGCAAATGCTCATCCGTGCTGCCCGGCTGTCTGATACGCCCCTTGAGGGGGACATCGTCAGTCCGGTTCGTGTGCGCGGCTCGCAGGCTCCACTGATCGTTCGGCTGCCAGCTTGCACGGATGGACACGCTCGCGTCGCGCGCGTTAGTTAACGCCTGCCCCAGCTCAATCGCTGCGCTCCAGTTCAGGCGCGTGATCTCTGCTCCGGTCCCGACGCGCTCGTGCCTGGCCGTGCCCTCGGAAAGGCGAGCCCGTGCGAGGTGGTGATGAGCGAAGATCCTGAACCCCGGCGACAGGGGCGAAGAATAGAGCCATGTATCCTGCGTCCATTCGCGGTTACCTGCCACAACGCCGCGACCCAGACCGGTTGTGGTGGTGGTGCTGAGCTCCGCGCGGCGATCTTGCGTCCAGGCGTTCGCAAGCCGTTTGACGCCGGGATGCTCGGGTGCGGTATGCACTAGCGCATCGATCATGAGATCGGCCTGAACATGGTCGCCGACGGCCCAGATCGCCTCGACCAAACCGATTCGCGCATTCTGATTGTCGGGTTCGCTCGCCAGCACCTCTGCGTAGAGGCGGGCGGCCTCGCGGGGCTGTCCACGTGCGGCTGTTACCGCTGCAAGATCCATGGTCAGACCGGGATCGCCCGGATGCAGCGCAAGCAGCGCACGGGATTCGTGCTGCGCAGGTGCCAGACGGTCACTGAAGCGCAACGCCTGCACGCCGAGACGACGGCTTGCCAGACCCCGGTTGTCGAGTTCAGCCACTTTCTCAACGGTGCGCATCACACCGGCAAAATCTTCGGCTTCGAGTCGGGCATACATCAAAGCAACCAGCTGACCGATGTCGTCGTCGCTCTGCTCGATGGCAATGCGGTAGCGTTGGGCCGCTGCGAGCGGTTCGCGCAGAAGCATGTGGGCATCGCCGGCCGCGCGCTGAACGTAGGCCGGTGGCATCTCATCGGCCTCGAGCTCGGCGAATAGCGCCAGAGCCTCGTCGGCCAAGCCGCGGGCGGAGAGAGCGACGACCCGGTCCTGAAGCACGATGCGACGAATGTCCGAGAGTTCGGCATGAGCTTCCAACGCGTCGGAAAGTTCGACGTTGGCCTTGATCGCCGCATCGATACGTTCGGTTCGCGCAGCGTCCCAGCGACTCTCGAGATCGGCCAAACCCGCACGAATAGCTACCGCGTTATCGGTCTGAAGAGACCACGCCTGAGCCCGTGAAAAATGCTGTGGCCCGCGATCGGCAGGGCTCGCGGCACGCGCTTCGATCGCATGCGCAACCCCACCGAATGGCAGGCAAAGCAGTAATAGCAGAAGCCCGACGCGTTCAGCGCGGATTGTTCGTTTCGCAGCTTGTCGCATCGGTTGTTTCTTGTTAGCTCCTGGACTGATCTACGGACAGGGGTCGCTCGGGCGCATTCCTGTTCAACCCCGCATCGGCTGCGAGAGTTTGCAGTGGCGCGAAGTGTTTCACATTGGAACCTGCATGCCCGTGCAGAGGGTCACAGACGCGCTCAATACGCAGATGATGTGATAAATGCCCTTCGAGTCTGCGAGCCCGTACGGTAGGGTCGTCCGACAAACGCAAACTAAGGCAAGGCTACGAAGCATGAGACATCTTGGACTACGCGGCGCTTTGATCGTTGCGGCACTGATTACCGCAAGCAATGGCGCGCTGGGCGCACTGGTACTGAATCCACTTGCCCACGGTCCAGTCGTGGCAGGCAATGGTCTGGTGGCCGACTGGGTGCAGATTCACGACGACTATCGTTTGAGCCAGTATCAATGGCACGAACCGGGCGAAACCGAACCAAAGCCTATCAGTAGCTTTGCATGGGGCACCGGAATCTGGGCAACCGGCGACCTGGCCCTTGTCAAAGGACTCGGGGAGGGCGACCCAGTGGTTGCCCGCACCCATGGGCTATCCGGTGTGAACTTTGCCAACGAAGAATACAATGCACGCTTTATCGATGGCACGTACGGTGCCGAGGGCGGCTGGGAGTACGACTACTTGCGGCCAGTTGCTCCGGTAGTCAGCCTCACCGGACAGCAATCCAACTATGCCGCATTCCTGAGCGGGTTCTTGTACGTCCCGAGCGCTGGGCTATATGATTTTGGCGTGTTCGCAGATGACGGCTTCGTCTTCTCGCTGTTCGGCGCCGATGGACTGAGTCTCGACATGAAGCGTGAAACCCTCGCCGGAACCGAGAACGGCCGAGACTTCTTCACCTACAGCGGCATGCACGGGAACCAGCAGGTGCTCTTGCAGACCGGGTATTACGGCATCGGCATCGAGTACTTCAATCGTCTGGAAGCCGGCGTATTTGAACTCGGATGGTGGCTCCCGGGCGACAATCAGTGGCAAGGAGTCACCACCAACTTGCTGTTCGCATCGATTCCCGTACTGTCAGTGCCCGAACCGGGTTCGCTTGCCTTGCTCGGACTGGCGGGTATCGGATTGTGGGGCCGCCGTCGGCGTTGAATGAACGCTGCTCAGGGCATCTGGCTATGTCCGCCTTCAGCTTTCGCCCGCATTGTCGCGCAAAACCAATCCGCAGGACCTTGACGAGGCGCTGGCCGGGAAGCCGTCCCGCAAGCAGAAAAGCCGCTTGCGGGACGGCAAACGAGGGCGATCCGGCAAAGGCACCTGGACCTTGCGCATCTGAGAGAGGTCAGCATAGAGGGCTTCGTCTCGCTTACAATCCCGTGGTCGATAGCGCAACATGGCAGCAATGAACCCCTTCGCCCTCCCCCCCCGGCTCCTCTACCTCGCCCTTTTCACAGTCTGCACCGGCCTGCTCGGCTTCGGGCTTTACTTGCAGCATGTGGTTGGCGTCGAGCCCTGCCCGATGTGCATCATGCAACGCTACGCCTTCGTCGCGGTGGCGCTGGTGGGGCTTGTGGCGGGAATCCACGGCCCGGGGCGGGTGGGTTCGGCGATCTACTCGGTGTTGCTGCTGGCGCTGTCGATCGCAGGCGGCACGGTCGCGGTACAGCAGTCCATTCTCCAGCGCCAGCCGCCCGATCTCGCGATGTGCGGCCCGGGCCTCGCCTACATGGTCGAAACCTATGGTCTGGCCGACGCCCTGCCGATGATGTTTCGCGGCACCGGCGACTGTGGGTCGCTGTCGTGGACCTTTCTCGGCCTGTCGATCGCCAACTGGTCGCTGGTGTGTTTCGTCTGCGTCGGCATTTTTGCCGTGGGTATGATCTGGCGCGGCATCAGCCCTGCCCGTCCTTGACGCCGAGCTTGCGCAGGATGTTCTCGAGCGGACACAAGCGGGTGAAACCGCTCTGGAACAGGTTGACGCCGACGAAGGCGGTGAGCCACAGGAAGTGCTTGCTGACAAACACTGGCGAGGCTTCGACCCCCAGGGACAGCGAGATCAGCACGAAGGCGCCCGCGAAGATGCGGACGAACTGGTTGACGGTCAGGGTCATGCGGATTGCTCCTTGATCTGGTCGAGGCGATTGCGCATCGCCACGAAGTACAACACCGGAATCACCACCAGCGTCAGCACGGTGGACACGAACACGCCGAAGATCAGGCTCAGCGCGAGGCCATTAAAGATCGGGTCGTCGAGGATGAAGATCGCACCGATCATCGCCGCGAGCGCCGTCAGGCCGATGGGCTTGGCGCGCACTGCAGCCGAACGGATTACCGCCTCGCCCAGGTCAATGCCCTCGCGCACCTGCTGGTTGATGAAGTCCACCAGCAGAATCGAGTTGCGTACGATGATGCCGGCCAGTGCGATCATGCCGATCATCGAGGTGGCGGTGAATTGCGCGCCGAAGGCGGCATGGCCGGGCATCACGCCGATGATGGTGAGCGGAATCGGCGCCATGATGATGAGCGGCACCAGATAGCTCTTGAACTGGGCCACGACCAGCAGGTAGATCAGGATCAAGCCGACGGCATAGGCAGCGCCCATGTCGCGGAAGGTCTCGTAGGTGACCTTCCATTCGCCGTCCCACTTGAGGTGGTAGCCGTCGAAGGGGTCGTCGGGTGCGTTGATGAACCACTCGCGCAGCGTGCCCCCCAGGCCCGGCCCCTCGAGCGGCATGTCCTTGATCCGCGAGCGGATGTCGAACATGCCGTAGAGCGGCGAATCCAGACGCCCACCCATGTCGGCGGTGACATACACCACCGGCAACAGATCCTTGCGGTAGATGACCTGCTCGCGCACGGTCTCGCGCACTTCGACCAGTTCCGATACCGACACCAGCGTGCCATCACGCGCGCGCACCTTCATCGAGAGCAAGTTGTCCACCCGCGACTGACGCTCTGGTGGCAGCTGGATGCGCACCGGAATCTCGTACTTGTTGTCGCCGCCGAAGATCGGCGTCACATCTTCGCCGGAAAGACCGAGCCGGACCACTTCGACGACGTCGGCCTGCGCCACGCCCAGGCGCGCGGCCTTGGCCTGGTCCACCCGCAGCACGAGTTTGGGCGCGACCTCGTCGATCGTGTCGTCGATCCCGACGATGTCCGGCGTGTCCTCGAAGGCTGCGCGCACCCGGCGCGCGACCTCGATCTGACCGGCGTAGTCGGGGCCGTAGATTTCGGCGACGATTGGGGAAAGCACCGGTGGCCCCGGCGGCACCTCGACGACCTTGGCGTTGCCGCCACTGGCACGCGCGATGTCCATCACGCGGTCGCGCACCGACACCGCCACTTCGTGACTCTTGCGCTTGCGCAGCGACTTGTCGACCAGATTGACCTGAATGTCGCCCATCTCGGGCGCGGCGCGCAGGTAGTACTGGCGCACCAGGCCGTTGAAGTTGATCGGACTGGCAGTGCCGGCATAGGCCTGCCAGTCGGTGACTTCTTCGACGGTGGAGAGGTAGCCTCCGATTTCACGCAAAACCCGCGCGGTTTCTTCGACCGGCGTGCCGACCGGCATGTCGAGCACCACCTGGAATTCGCTCTTGTTGTCGAAGGGCAGCATCTTGAGCACCACTGCCTGCATGACCGGCAAGGCCATCGACGCGGCGATCAGCGCGATAACGCCGAGCCACAGCGCAAGACGCGAACGCGCGCCGCGCGCCGGGTCGATCATCGGTGTCATGATGCGGCGGAAGATGCCGTCGAGGTGACGAGTGAGCTTGTCCCCGTGATGCTCCGCGCCTTCCTCCTGGCTACCATGAGCCTTGCCGCCAAGCAGCTTCAACGCGAGCCAGGGGGTGACCACAAAAGCGATCACCAGCGACAGGAACATGCCCATCGAAGCGTTGATCGGGATCGGGCTCATGTACGGGCCCATCAGGCCGGTCACGAAGGCCATCGGCAGCAGCGCAGCAATCACGGTGAAGGTAGCTAGAATCGTCGGCGACCCGACCTCATCGACTGCCTTGGGGATGAGTTGCCACAGCGGCGTCTTTGGCTCCAACGTCTTCCAGCGGTGGATGTTCTCGACGACGACGATGGCGTCATCCACCAGAATGCCGATGGAGAAGATCAGCGCGAAAAGGCTGACCCGGTTCAGCGTGAAGCCCCAGGCCCAGGATGCGAACAGCGTCGCAGCCAGGGTCAGCGTCACCGCCACGCCGACGATCAAGGCCTCGCGCCAGCCGAGTGCCAACAACACCAACAACACCACCGCACCGGTGGCAAACGCCAATTTGGCGATCAGAGTGTTGGCCTTGTCGGTGGCGGTTGCGCCGTAGTCTCGGGTCACGGTGAAATACACGCCCTCGGGGATGATCGCGCCCTTGAGCGAATCAGCGCGTGCCACCACGGCCTCGGAAACGTCGGCGGCATTCGAACCCGGCTTCTTGGACACCGCCAGCGTCACCGCCGGAAACTCGCCCTGAACCGGAATGCCGGCCTGCGCCGCGGCAGGGCCGGTGCCGAACCACACCGCGCGTCCGGGCTGATCGGGGCCGTCCTCGATGACCGCGACATCGCGCATGAATACCGGCCGACCGTTAGCCACGCCGACAACCAGTCGACGCACGTCCTCGGCCGACTCGAGAAAAGTCCCTGTCTGCACCAGCACTTCACGATTGGCCTCAGTCAGCGTGCCAGCGGGTTGCGACGCGTTTGACAGCTCGAGCGCGGCGCGGATGTCCTGTGCGGTCAGGCCGTGGGCGTTGAGGCGCTCGATGTCGAGCAATACCCGCACGACATGGCCGGGCCCACCAAGGGTCTCGACGTCACGGGTGCCGGGAATGCGCTTGAGCTCGAGCTCGACCGCGCGCGAGACCTGCTGCAGTTCGAAGGAAGCCCGCTCGGGATCATCCGTCCAGAAGGTCAGGCTGACGATGGGCACGTCGTCGATACCCTTGGGCTTGATCAGCGGTTGCCCGACGCCGATGTGCGGACTCAGCCAGTCGGCGTGCGACATCACCGTGTCGTAGAGCTTGACCAGCGCATCCTGGTTGGGGATGCCGACCTCGAATTGCACCGTGATGACCGCCATGCCGGGCCGCGATACCGAATACACATGCTCGACACCGGCGATGCGCGACAACACCTGCTCGCCGGGGCGCGCCACCAGCGCCTCGACGTCTCGCGCCGACGCGCCCGGAAACGGCACCAGCACGTTGGCCATCGTCACGTCGATCTGGGGCTCTTCCTCCTTGGGGGTGATCAGGGTCGCGAACACCCCGAGCAGCAGGAGTACCAGCGCGATCAGCGGGGTCAGCGCGTTACGCTGGAAGGCGGCGGCTATGCGCCCGGAAACGCCCATGGTCTGCGACATTGCCCGCCCTCAGCGCGCGCTGCGCGCGGCAATGCCGGCACGCACCGGGTCCAGCGCGATGGTTTCGCCACCGGTCAGCCCAGCGAGAATTTCTACGGTACCGTCCGGCTGCAACTCTCCCAGACGCACCTGGCGGAGCGCGAAGCCGCCACGCCCGTCGACAACATAGACGCCCGTGATCTCGCTGCGGCGCAAAATCGACGCCGCCGGCACGACGATGCGGGTGATTTCGCCAGTGACGAAATGCACCCTCGCGAAGGTGCCCGGCCTGATATCCGCCAGGCCTGTGGGCAAATCCACTCTCACACGCACCGTGTGGGTGCGCGCGTCCGCCGCCGGCAGCACGGTGACTCGGGCCGCTTCAATCCAGCGGCCGGCATCCGGCAATTCGACGGTCGCACGCAGGGCATCGTTATCCAAGGCCGCGAGCCGGAACTGCGGCACGTCGGCCAGCGCGCGCAGCGCGGCCGGATCGAAAATAGTGACCAGTGGCAAGCCGGGCTGCGCCATTTCGCCGACCTCGACATGACGTCGAGACACTACCCCCGAGAGCGGCGAAGAAATACTTGTGTGACCCAGCTCAGTCGCAATCTGCCCTCGGCTCGCCCGGGTTGCACGAAGCTGCGCCTCGGCCGCCTGCCGCGCGAGCAAGGCGGAATCAACTACCGACTGGCTGACGAAGTTGCGTTCGAGGAGGCTGCGCGCCCGCTCGTACTCGGCCCGTGCGTTGGCGAGGCTGGCCTCGGCCTGCGCGACACCGGCCTCGGCACCTGCTACCGCCTGACCGGCGGCTGTCGAATCGATCCGCACCAGCAGATCACCCGAGGCGACGCTCGTGCCGGCATCTACATGCAGTTCGAGGATGCGACCCGGTACCTGCGCCGCGATAGTGACCTGATTCATCGATTCGATGGTGGCCTCGGCCACATGGATCAGCGGCGTCGGTCGAGCATCCACGACCGTCGTCGGGATGTCGGCGGCGAAAGACGGCGTCGCGAACACGAGGGTCA
This sequence comes from uncultured Azoarcus sp., assembly GCA_964435845.1. GTDB lineage: Bacteria > Pseudomonadota > Gammaproteobacteria > Burkholderiales > Rhodocyclaceae > Azoarcus_F. The sequence continues at coordinate 772 of CAYTAY010000024.1, read as the reverse complement.
CGACCAGCGACGAGAGGGGGATTGAGTGTATGAGCTTCATAAATATCAGAATACTCTGATATACAACCTTGGTCAATGCTCATACCTGGATTGGAAAATACTTGCTCCGTGCGTGATCCTCGGCCCGGCGAAACCGAGGCGTGATGGCTGGTGCAGCGCTCTTGACTTCGCTTGGCGGCGTCGCCATGCGCCGCTGTTCGCCGCTCACGCGGATCCCACAAGTCATGGAAGAAACCCTCGTGGCTGGGGCAGGAGCGGCGTCAGCCGCGAAACCGCGCCGTACCCGCGCAATACGCGAGCCAAAGCAGTGCCCGGCCGGCTCGTCAGGCGCGCGCCCTTTCTGCGGCGTAATCCACCATCGCCGCAATCACTGATTCCGCCTCCCCGACCGCCGGGGCGAGGCGGATGTCGAGTTGCGGGTGCCGCGCACGCGCCTCGTCGACCAAGGCCGGCAGGTCGCGCTTCAGGTGCCCGCCCTGGGCGAGAAACATTGGAATCACGTCCACCCGCGCGACGCCTCGCCCGGCGAGGTCGTCCAGCGCCTCCGGAAGGGTCGGCGTCATGAATTCGAGAAAGGCGAGTTCGACCTCGTCGGCCGCTGCCTGAGCTCTCAGGTGATCCCGCGCGCGCTCCATCGGCGCAGCCCACTCGGGCGCCTTCGCGCCGTGACCAAAAAGCACAATTCCGTTCCTGACCGACATCGAATCAATCTCCTTTATTACTGTGAAAGAAAGGTATCGGTGGACAAAAAACCCCCTGCCCTATAAACAGG
>CAYTAY010000023.1:0-24792 GCA_964435845.1 uncultured Azoarcus sp. | reverse complement strand
CACAGGATCTCGATCGGGATCAGCACGAGAACCAGCAGCGACAGCTCCCAGGACAATGCGACGAGCAGGACGAGCGCCCCAACCAGGCCAAGGATGCTGCTGACGGCAGCGAACAGGCTGTCGAGGGCAAAGCGCTGGATTTCGGCGACGTCTCCGTCGATGCGGCTCAACAGGTCGCCGGTACGACGCTGCGCGAAGAAGACGGGTGAAAGCGTCTGCAGATGACGGTATACGTCACTTCGCAAGGCGAACAGGATCTGCCCTGAAAGCCGCATATGGAGATAGCGATTGACCCCGGCCAGGGCGGTCCCGAGCATCCCGACCAGCATCATGGCCACGGCGATCGCGACCAGTGCGGGATAGTCCCCGGCGATCAGGCCGTCGTCGATCAGGAGTTTGACCAGCCAGGGCTGCGCGAGGACGAGGGCGGAGGCGAACACGGAAAGGGCCAGCAGGCCCGCAATCGCAAGGCGCCGGGGCTTGACGTAGCCGTACAGCCATTCCAGCCCTTGCCGCAGCGCCGGACGATCGTCGGAGTGGATGGTCCGCACCAGCCAGTTCAGCATCGCTCCCCTTCCCGAATTCCCCGGCGCAACGGATCGGATCCTGAGCAATCGGCCACCGGGCTTCGAATGGCTCAAACGCTGGGGCCCGATGGCGCAAGCCCCGGACGCGAGCGCTCCGCCCCGGTCTCGGCCTGGCCCGTCACGGACGCTTCGAACTGGGCGATCAGGTATTGTTGTACGGTTTTCAACGACGACACGATGCGTTCGCACGTCTCGTCCATGATGCGAAACGACTCGGACACCCGGGCACTCTGACCGATCGATCCCGATGCGATGGCCTGCTCACACGCGTTCAAAAGCGTATCGTACAGAGGCCCGATAGCCTCGAATTCCTTGCGAGACCGAAACTCGAATTCGTTGTCGTCCCCATCGAAGTACCATGATGCGAAATAGTTGTCCCGGGCATCGGTTTTCCACCGCGCATCGCCGCTTCGATCGAGACAGGCCTGCAGGACGCGCATGTACAGCTTGTCGAACCAGAGCATGCAGCACAGGATGTGCCCGGAGGCCATGCTCCGGTAGGCGGAACCCTGGAGCATGCCGATTTCACGGGCCGTATGCCCGGTCATTCCCGCGACTTCTTCGGAGACTTCGCGCACTTCCTCGGCTCGTTTGCCTACGCCCGAGATCAACTCCCCAGCCCGTGCGGTGTTGTCCTCGATCTGGGTCACCAGCACCGAGATGTGCTTGGTAGTCTGTGCGGACTTCTCCGCAAGGGAGCGGACCTCGTCGGCAACCACGGCGAACCCCCGTCCGGATTCACCGGCCCGTGCGGCTTCAATTGCAGCATTGAGCGCAAGCAGATTGGTTTGTTTTGCGATCTCGTCGATCAGGCCAACGAAGTTCACGATCTCGGTTGCAGCCCGATCGAGGTTGGGGACGACCTGCTTGTTCTCGTCCAGATGACCCGACATCTCATCGAGCATGGATTTGAGCGAGGCAATGGACTCTACGCTCTTGTTCATGATGCGGCCATTGCTATAGACCTTGGACATCGGCTCGAACAGCTCTTCCATGACTTGCATGGCTTCGCCATTGATCCGGTTCAATCGTCTGGCCATCATCCCAAGGTGGGGCGCCAGGACGGAAACTTCGGCACTTTCACTCCCCGCGAGCCGTTGGCGCTCCAGTTCCTCGATACGCCGGGCCTGAAGCGTGTTTTGCTCTTCGAGCGTCCTGCGGGCGGCATTTGCCCGATCCAGCTCGTCGGCCAATTCGGCCGCCCGCTTCCTGTACTTGTTCGGAAACATCGATCGTTCGATCTCTCTGCTCTGGTTCCATCACGACCCACCGAGCTCGACCCCAGCGATCATCAGGCGGGAAGGCCCCGATCGGGGCCTTCCCGCCTGTAACCGGAGCCGATCGTGGTGAGCTCAGCGACGAATTCTCGCTACGCGTACATCCGCCGTCGACATATCGCCTGGAAGAGCGATCTCTCCCGTCTTCTTCAGCGTCTCGGAATCGTGAATCGAGACCACGCTCGCCCCGCCACCGACATACAAGGTCCGGCCGTCTCCCGAGATATTCACGCTATAGTAAGTGTGCGGCAATTCCTCGACCAACAGGGTCTCCTTCTTGGAGATGTCGTGCTTCGACAAGGTGTTGAAGGCCCCGTAGAGAATGTTCCGGTCGTTCGGGTCGGACACGAAGGTGAAGACGATGAACTCGAGCGGGAACATCTCCATTTGCTCGGCTTCGCCCGTGTTGAGATCGATCCGGCTCATGCCCCACCACCATTCGGCCGTCTCGAAATCCCACTCCTCGCTGTCGAACTTTGCCGTCACGTACGGCATGATGTACTCGTTGACATGCTCGCCCTGGGAGTGCATCGCGAACGCATCCGGCGGCAACCAGAGCGGGCCACGATCCCAGTTTGCCAGCGCGCTGACCACGCGCGTCGCACCCGTCCGGGGATCGATCGCCTCGATGTCGGCACCCCCGAGGATGACTTCGCCCGTCTTGGTCGCGGCGATCTTGGTGATGCGACGATTCACCGGGAAGGTCCGCACGGGTTTCGCATCGAGTCCGTCCGCGAGGTTGAAGACCGCCAGGCGGGGTTCCATGACTTCCATGCGATCCGGCAGATGGCGAACCGGGTTCTGGATCGTGTAGAGTTCCTTTCCGTCGGCACTGACCGCCACCGACTGGAAACTCTTTACCTTCACGTCAGCCGTCGATTGCACCGCCGAAAACACGATCTCGCAACTTTCGATGTCGAAGCCGTAGACGTCTTCCCACATGTTGCTGAGCACATAGGCCCGGCGCCCATCGGGCGAGAGCGCCATCGCTCCCGAGCCGAACCGCCCGGGGATGTCACAACTGCGCACAAGCGTATTTGTGCGCATATCCATGACATGCAGCTGGCCCGGCCGCGTCACCGTCAATAGATATTCGTCGACGACGCCGGCGCTCGCCCCGCCTCCCATGCCTGCACAGCCGGCTGTAAGCAGAACGACTCCCGCCGCACCGGTCAGACCTGCCGTTCTCAATTGGCTCTTCAGAGTCATCTGCACCGCTCCCCGTCAGTCGTTATCTTCGAAGATGCCGTCGAGCTTGCGCCAGTCACGCATGGCATCGTCCGCACCCTTGCCCCATTCGGGGTAGCTGCTCATCGTGTCGGGCACCTGTGCAGGCCACCAGCACGAGTCGGCGCAGCCATAGAGATCGGCCTCCATCGGCTGGCACAGCGAGCCCATTCCGCCGAACGGGTCGATCTCCCAGCCCGGATCGACCGTCGCGGTGCATCCGACCACCGTCTGCATCGCTACGACCTCCTCCAGCTCGTCCGGGCCGACCGCCTTCTCCATCAGCTTCGCCTTCTTGTTCAGGGATTTGAGATGTTTCATTCAGGCACTCCTCCTCGGAGAAACGTGTGCTGCAAAAAACTCCGGGCTCTCGGTGATGATTCGTGCATACACCTCGATACCGAAATCGATCCAGTCGCGCAGCAGATCGCAGTAGTGGTAGGACGGATGCGTCGCATCGCCATACTTCGCATAGCTCTCGTGGTAGCAACCGCCCGAGCAGATATTGCGGATCCGGCAGGTCTGGCATCCGGTACCGCTTCGATCCATGCGCTTTTCGATGAACGCAGCCAGGCGTGGCCGGTCGATCCCTCTGTCTACGTCTCCGAACAGGGGCATGCTCGATCCGGTGAAGCGATGGCACAGGTTGAGCCCGCCATCGCCATCGACCGCAAGCAAACCCACTCCCGCTCCACAGGGCAGTTGCTTGCGATTGCCCTCGTGCATGTCGGTGAGCAGCTGGTGCATGTTGCCGAAACCTAAGTTTCGGCCTCGCAGGGCATGATCCAGATACCGCATGCCGAGCCGCTTGAGTCCCGCAAACGCCTCGGCCAGTTCGTCGGGCGGCAGATTGAAGGTGTTGATTTCTCCGGACGTGACCGGTCCGAACCCCACTTCGTGGAAACCGATCTCGCCCTGCAGGTGGTCGAAGATGCGTTCGACGTCGGTCACGCCCCGGGTGAGCGTCACCCGACATCCGACCGGACGGGCGGTATAGCGCGCCAACAGCATCTCGACCTTTCGTCGCACGACGTCGTAGGTGCCGTGACCACCGACGGTAAGGCGGTTCCGGTCGTGGAGGGCCTTGGGGCCGTCCATGGACACGGTGAGGCCGAAGCGATGGGCATTCAACCAGTCGACCAGCGCTTCGTCCAGCAAGGTCGCATTCGTCGTCAGTGTGAAATCGACTAGGGCACCGTGCCTTTCGAAACGCGGCTCGCAATAGGCCACCACTTCACGGATCAGGTCCATGCGGGTCAGCGGTTCGCCGCCGAAGAACACGACGTTGTACCGCGGCTGATCCGGCGACTCCTCGAGCAGCATCTCGATCGACTTGATCGCCGTGTCGTAGGCCATCTTGCGCCCATGCGCCGGAGTCGCGAGATCCTCCTTGTAGCAATAGGTGCAGCTCAGGTTGCAACCCGTATTGACGTTCAATACCACCGTGGTCAAGGGAAAACGCGTGACCGTGCGGGGCAGCTGGTTGATCCGTGCGGACGCTCCCACTTCGGTCACGACTTCCAGGGCACGCAACTCGTCGATCGCCTCGGCAATCGCCTCGGTCGGATACCGCCCCCCAAGTCCGGACCGGACCGTTTCGGCGGTCAGCACCTCATCCCGGTCGAACAGTGCGAGCAGTTCGCTCGTCAGGCCGTCGAGCTCGAACAGGCTGCTGCTCGGGACGTGAAGCAGCATCTGCCGTGCATCGACGTCGATGCGGTGCAGGTTGGGTTTCACCAGCGTCATTTTCATGGTCGACTCCCGAGGCCCCATCGCTTCGTTTCAGGCCGTGATCAGTCCAGCACCCGGCGCACGAAATCCGGAACTGCAACGAGCAGGTTGGCTCGCCCTTCCACAGGTTGCGCGCCATCGGCTACGGTCGCGACCACGGAGAGCCGGCCGGTATTGCCCCCTGACATGAACCGCTGCGGATTGGGGCCGGCATCGCCCGGCGTGAAGACCCCGTTCGCGTCGATACTTCCGGCATACAAGTGATCCTCGGCCTCGGCGGCATACTCGTCGGCCGGTTCGATGCCCCAGCTCACCGGCATGTAGCCCAACCGCAGATCGGCCTGTCCGTCGGCCCCTGCAGCGTAGGCCACCGCGCGGTAGGCAACCCGGACCTTCTCCATCTGCGCATCCCCCGGACCACCGACCCGCGCCACGGCATTCTCGGGCATGACCTCGATCCGTGCGACCTGGCCATACACAGCCAGCAGCCCGGCGCCACGCGCCTGCCCGACCGCGACATCGCGCATTCCGACCGCGCCCGTAGCCCGAGCCCGAACCGTGATCCGGTCCGCGCTGCGGGACAGTTCCTCGACCACCCGGACGCCCTCGCCCAGCGAGACCCGACCGCTCAATCGATTGCCGACAATCGTGACCGTTCCGGTCTCGCCGAGACGAAGGTGTGACGGCATGACGGCCAATACGCGGCTGCCGGTACCCTCCTTCACGGCATTCACGGCTCCGCCGATCTCCCGGGCGTCACGCATGAACTGGCGGCCGGTCATCTTGGCTCCGTCGGCCGAAGCGGCCAGGACCTGCCGCATGTGGAGCCCGTCGAGGTTCAAAGTGGCTCGCCACTCGTAACCCGTATAGACCGTCGCATTGCCTTCGCCGCGCAACAGACTGCCATCGGCGTAGCGTCCCTCGACATTCAGTCGGAAATGATCTGGCGCCGTACGCACTGCAGTCATGCGGGCATCGAACTCTCCCTTGCCCGGCATGTAGCCGATCATCCGCCATTGCCCGCCCAATTCCGGTTTCGGAGCACCCTGCCAGGATTTCCAGGCATCGCTGTCGAGCGGATAGTCGGCCGCGAGCTGCGGGACCGTCTTGGTCATCGCCAGATGCATCCATGGACGGTCGCGCGAAAGCGCATGCAGTTCCAGGGTGGGGTACTGGCCGAGATGGAAGTGGACCAGCAGGCGCCACTCTTCCTCGCTCCGGCGTTGCAGGCCGAATCGCGCTCCGGAGTGACAGCGTGCGCACATTTCGACATAGGCCTCGGGGATGTTCTCGACCAGATTCGTGTCCTGCTCCAGCAGGTAGCGATAGGGCTGCGCTTCGGACGGAGCCAGTCCCTGCGTATCCGCAAGGTGCTTGATCACGGCCCGCTTGTCCGTCGGTGACAGCTTGACGGCGAGACGGTGCTCCATTCGGTTGAGCGTCATGTGCCAGCCTTCCGGACTCTTGCGCTGCTCGCTGATCCGGGAGACCGCCCCGCCCTGCTCGGAATGACAGGCGAGGCAGTGCGTCCGGATGATCTCTGCGCCAGTGCCCTGGGCAACAATCGCGGGCGCGAACAGCATGCCCGTCAGAGCCAGGGCACCTGCCCGGATAATTCCGCGGATAGAGTTGTCGTTCATCAAAGCCGTCACTCCTTCCAAGATAAGATGCAGTACTGGCTCCGGGCGGAAGGCCCTTGAGCATGCCTGCCAACTTACAGGCGGCGTGTAAATGAAGTTGACTCGATTTGTGCAAAGTTGTGCTCAGATGTAACGGCTTGGCTGACCCCTGCCGATCGGTCTAGGAAGAAAATGGCATGCCGGACCAGGAGCGCACCGAAAGGTTGATCGACGTCCAGCTTTTCAGACATGATTGCCATGGATTGTGCCGGCACCCCTCGACCGGACCGTTCCCGCGGCAGGAGATCCACACCATGACACGAGACCTGAACAGCACACCACACATCATGATCGTCGAGGACGAACCGGCATCGCGATCCCTGCTGGTGAGCTATTTCGAACGGGAAGGGTATCGGGTCAGCGAGTCGGAGCAGGCAGACGGGTTGCTCGAACGCATCGAGCATGAAGACATCGAACTGATCCTGCTCGACATCAATCTCCCGGGAAAGGATGGCCTGACCCTCACACGGGAACTGCGTGCCGCATCGAAAGTGGGCATCATCCTGGTCACCGCCAAGGGCGACGAGATCGACCGGATCGTCGGTCTGGAACTCGGCGCCGACGACTACGTCACAAAACCGTTCAATCCGCGCGAACTGCTGGTGCGGGCGAAGAACCTGCTCTGGCGCGTCGCCGATTCGCGGCGCGCCGAGCTTCACGCTTCGGAGAACGCCTGTTGGCGCTTCGAAGGCTGGACACTGGACACGCACAAGCGACAGCTCACCGCTCCCGACGGGCGTTTCGAACGACTCCCCCAAGGAGAGTTCAAACTGCTCCAGGCCCTGGTAAGCCATGCCGGACAGGTGCTCTCGCGAGACCAGTTGATGGACGCGATTCACGATCGCGAATGGACCCCGAACGATCGCTCGGTCGATGTGCTGATCGGACGCCTGCGGCGCAAGCTCAACGACAATCCAGCGAACCCGCGCTTCATCCTGACTGCACATGGCGCCGGCTACTTCTTCGCCGGCGAGCCGGACTAGGAGCCACAACGCTGCGGCCGGCCCTGGCGCGGCCGATCGAGGGAGCCGAACGATGACTGAACCCGGCGGTTTCCGCACCGTCAAGCGACTCCACCAGGGACGCGCATGTACCGTCAGCCGCGTCATCCCGCCCGGCAGCGACAGAACGGTCGTCGTCAAGCAGCTGCACCGCAAACGGTGTTCCGGCGAGGAAATCGGCCGCTTGCAGCATGAGTACGAGATCCTGCGCCACGCCGACATCGCCGGGGTAGCGCAGGCGCTGGACTTGATCGAGACCGAGAGCGGCCCGGCTCTCCTGATGGCCGACCTCGGCGGACATCCCTTGCGGCAGTTGATCAAGGCGGGAGAGTACGACTGGCCCGAGTGGCTGCTTGCGATGCTCCGTGTCGCCGAATTGCTGGGCCGCTTGCACGAAGCCCGGATCACGCATCGCCAGATCAACCCCGACCACATCCTGATCCATCCCGACACCGGCGAAGCACAGTTGGTGGACTTTTCGTTCAGCACGCGCCTGAGCCGCGAGCAGGCGAGCTGGAACACACCGCTGCTCGCTGCCAAGAACCTGCCCTACATCGCCCCGGAACAGACCGGCCGGATCAATCGCTCCATCGACTACCGAACCGACTACTACGGACTCGGCGCCACCTTGTACGAGCTGCTGACCGGCCACCCCCCGTTCTCCGGCCAGGAGCAACTGGATGTCGTGCACAGCCACATCGCGAAGCAACCGGATGCTCCGCACCGGGTCAACCGCACCCTGCCGCCGATGGTGTCGGAAATCGTACTGAAACTGCTGGCCAAGGACGCCTCCCAGCGCTACCAGTCGGCCGGAGGGCTCGCCCACGACCTCGAACGATGCCTGGAACAATGGAAGCGGAACGGGACGGTTACGCAGTTCCAGTCCGGCACACAGGATGTCTCGGCACGCTTTCAGGTTCCACAACGCCTGTACGGGCGCGAGCGCATGCTGCGACAGCTTGCCGATGGCTACAACACGTGTGCGGCGGGCGGGCAGGCGCTGGTACTCATCAGCGGCTATACCGGCGTCGGCAAGTCCAGCGTGGTGCACGAGTTGCGGCAATACATCAACGAGCGTGGAGGACACTTCAGCAGTGGCAAGTTCGACCAGTTCCGGCGAAACCGTCCGTATTTCGCGGTGCTTCAGGCCATGCAGTCACTCGTCCGACAGGTACTCACCGAACCCGAAGAGCGGATCTCCGACTGGCGTACGCTCCTGTTCGACCGGCTCGGCAGTGGCGCACCGGCGCTCCTGAGATTGATTCCCGAGTTGCGTCTGATCCTCGGATCCGGCTCCGACGAAACCGGCGCGACCCGTTTGGACGAGCAGAGTCGCTTCCTGCTTTTCACTCAGTTGCTTGGGGTTTTTTCTGGTGCCGAGCGTCCGCTGGTGCTTTTTCTCGACGATCTGCAATGGGCCGATCTGGCGTCACTGCAGTTGCTCGAGGCGCTGGCGCAGACGCCCAGCTTGCCCTGCCTGCTGCTGGTCGGTGCCTACCGCGATCAGGAGCTTCATTCCGGTCATCCGTTGCTGCCGACCCTGGAACGGCTGCGGAACAGCCCGCTCACCTTGCAGGAGCACCAACTCCAGCCTCTGAGCCCGCTGGAAGCCGGCCGAATGATCGCCGAAACGCTGCACTGCGAGGAACACGAGTGCCGCAGACTGGCACTGATCTGCCATGAGAAGACCCAGGGGAACCCTTTTTTCCTCAACCAGTTTCTCTACTCGTTGTACGAGAAAGACCTGATCCGCTTCCGCGACCAGCGCTGGCAGTGGAACGAAGCCGCGATCAGCGCCCGCGAGATGACCGATGACGTGGTCTCGCTGATGGTCGGCAAGATCCAGCGCCTGCCCACGCGCACGCAGCGCGTGCTGCCGCTGGCGGCGTGTATCGGAAGCAGCTTCAACCTGCGCACACTGTCCGTCGTCAACCAGTCGAGCAGCCAACAGACAGCAGACGATCTGTGGCCGGCTTTGAGCGAGGGGCTGGTCGCCCCGGTCGATGACAGCTATCGCCTGTTCCAGCACTTCGATTCACGGCAGGCCCGCTATCGCTTCGTCCATGACCGGATCCAGCAGGCAGCGTACTCGCTGATCGAAGAGTCCGAACTCGAGCCCCTCCATCTGCTCATCGGTCGACTGCTCCGGCAGAACCTCGATCCGGACGAACTCGGTGATCGTATCTTCGAGATCACCAACCACCTCAACCTGGCCCGGGCCTGGATCCTAGAGCCAGCCGAACGGCAACAACTGGCCGAACTCAATCTCAAGGCGGGGTTGCGGGCACGGGAGTCCGCGGCGTTCGACTCGGCTCTGGACTACCTTCAGGGCGGCCTCGACCTACTGCCGGCAGAGCGCTGGACCGAATGCTACGGGCTGTGCCTCGACCTGCACATTGCCGCAGCCGAGACGGCCCATATCAAGGCGGAATTCGCCCTGATGGATCGCCTGATCGGAGCGATCGACCGGAATGCGCATTCGCTGCTGGAAAAGGTCAGGGCCTACGAAATCCGCATCCAGTCGCAGGTTTCTCGCAACCGCTTCGGCGATGCCCTGGACACCGCCCTGGACGTGCTGTCGCTCCTGGGCGTCTCGCTGCCACGGCAGCCCGGCCGCTTGCAGATCTGGTTCGAACTTCTGCGCACGCAGCTTCTCGTGCGCAGAACCCCGCCTGACAGGATCCTGCGCAGTCCTGAGATGCGATCGCCCAACATGCTGGCCGCATTGCCCGTACTGGCGAGCATGTTCGGCGTGGTCAAGTTCTCCAGCTCCGCCCTGCGTCCGCTGGTGATGGCGCGCGAGGTCGAACTGACGATCCGTCACGGCCTGACCGATTCCGCGGCCATCGCATTCGCCGGCTACGGCGGCGTGCTGTGCGGCACCTTCGACTCGATCGACGAGGGCTACCGGCTGGGCCAGCTGGGGATGCAACTCGACGAGTTGCGTGCGGCACACCTGAGCCGCCACAAGACGATGTCGCTGTTCAACTGCTATGTGCGCCATTACAAGGAACCGCTCGCACACTGCCTGGAAGCACTGTTCCAGGCCCACCAGCAGGCGCAGGACCGCGGAGACATGGAGTACGCGGCCTACAGCCTTGCCGCCCATATCCAGTATGCATTCCCGTTGGCCCGCAGCTTTGCGGAACTGCAGCCGACGCTCGAACACCATGTCAGCCGGCTGCGCAGATCCGGCCAGAAGCAGTCGCTCCAGTACTCGGTGATGACGCTGCAGACGGTCGCCAACCTGCGGGGCCGAAGCGTGGATCCGCTCAGACTCGACGGCGAGTTCTATGCGGAGGATCGCATGCTCGCCGAGCATCATACCGAGAACCACCGCACCGCGATCTGCCTGCACCACTTCTACAAGGGCTTGCTCGCCTTCATCTTCGGTGATTCGGGCATGGCCACCCGCGAATGTCGGATCGGCATCGACTATCTCCCCTACGTCGCAGGCACCTTCACCAACGCCTGGTTTCAAGCAGTGCACGCACTTGCGATCCTCCAGTCCTGTGCAGACAGCCCGCCCCTCCAAAGACATCTGGCCCGCCTCAAGGCGTACAGAATCCTGAGGCGAACTCGGCGATGGGCGCGCCATTGCCCGGAAAACCACCAGCACCGGCAGGAACTTATCCATGCTGAACTGTTGCGCACCCGGAAACGCTACGCACAGGCGATGGACCTCTACGACCGCGCCATCGAACTCGCCGACCGCAATGGTTTCATGCTCGAAGGGGCGATCGCCTGTGAGCTGGCCGCACGTTTTTATCTCGAATGGAACAAGCCAGGCATTGCCCGAACCTATCTTGCCGAAACGCGGCGGCGTTATCTCGCCCTGGCGGCCCCGGCCAAGGTCGAGCAACTCGAGCAGCGCTACGAGATGGAGATCGGAGACTCCATCGAACCCGAGGCAACGGTCGCATCTGCCGCGTCGGACGACAGTGTGCCGAGCAACCAGGCCTTCGACATCGCATCGGTGATCAAGGCCTCCCAGGCGATCTCCGACGAAATCGTGCTGGAAAGCCTGCTGGGCCGACTCATGCACCTGGCGCTGGTCAATGCCGGAGCCCAGCGTGGCTTGATGGTGCTCAGCCGAAGCAACCAGTTGTACATCGAGGCCGAAGCGGGGCTTGATGGAGCCTTCCGGGTGCTGGATTCGCTCCCTCTCGAGAAGGGGGGCGAGCTACTAGCCGTCAGCATCGTGAACTATGTCGCGCGTACGCAGGATGCCGTCGTGCTGGCCGATGCGACCGAGCAGCAGATGTTCGCGCAAGACCGTTACATTTGCAGCCACCAACCCCACTCGCTGCTGTGCATGCCGATTCTCTATCACGGCGAGTTGACCGCATTGCTCTATCTCGAACATGCCCACGGCCGGGACATCTTCGACCGTCACCGCATGAAGACTCTGCAGATTCTTGCAGCACAGGCGGCGATCTCGATCGAGAATGCGAAGCTGTACCGGAGCCTGCAACAGTCGGAACTCGAGTACCGCTCCTTGTTCGAGAACGCGGTCGAGGGCATCTTCCGGGTCAATCCAGCCGGACGTTTCATCTCGGCAAATCCAGCGCTCATCGGGATGCTCGGTTACCCCTGTGCGGCCGAGTTCCTTGAGTCGGTGACCGACGTCAGCAGCGAGTGCTTCATCGACCTGGAAGACTTACGTCGATTCCTCGGGCGGCTCAATATGAACGAGCGCGTCATCAACTTCGAGACCCGCTGGCGGCGGATCGACGGCGATGCGATCTACGTCTCGATCTCGGCTCGCCGCGTACTCGATCGTGAAGGCGGCCTGATTTATTACGAGGGGTCGGTGACCGACATCAGCGAACGAAAGGCGAAGGAACAGGCGGAGCGTGCCCGCAAGACGGCAGAAGCCGCAAGCGAAGCGAAGAGCAACTTCCTGGCCACGATGAGCCACGAGATCCGCACACCGATGAACGGCATTCTCGGCATGGCGCAACTCCTGATGCGATCGGAACTCTCCGTGCGGCAACACGAGCAGGTCAACGCAATCTATCAGTCCGGGTGCACGCTGTTGTCGATTCTCAACGACGTGCTCGATTTCACGAAGATCGAGGCTGGGCAGGTCGAGCTCGAGTGGCAAGCTTTCTCACCGTCGGGCGTCATCGGGGAACTCGAACCGATGCTGGCGTCGATCGCCCAGGAGCGCGGTCTCGAGTGGATCGTCCAGGCCGGTCCCGCTCTTCCCGCCCGTGTTGGGGGAGACCGTCGTGCGCTCAACCAAATCCTGCTCAATCTGTGCACCAATGCCTTCAAGTTCACCGACCGGGGATTCGTGGCATTGCGGGCATGGTCCGTCGGAACGGACGGTCGGCGATCAAGATTGCGTTTCGAGGTCGAGGACAGCGGCATCGGCATCCCGACCGAAGCCGGTGAGCGCATTTTTGAACGCTTCTGCCAGGCCGATAGTTCCATTACACGCCGTTTTGGCGGCACCGGACTCGGACTGGCGATCTGCCGACGACTCGTGGACCTCCAGAAGGGACGCATCGGGTACTCGAGCACGCCCGGTCGGGGTAGCCTGTTCTGGTTCGAACTCGAATACCCACTGGTCGAGGATTGTCCCGTGCCAGCCGCAGGACACGCTTTGGCCGGGGACATCGCGCTGCAGATCCTGCTCGTGGAGGACACGGAGATCAACCAGCAGGTCACCCAGGGGTTGCTCGAAAGCGATGGCCATGCCGTGACCATCGCGGCGGATGGTTGCGCCGCACTCGAGTTGCATGACACCCGACCCTACGACCTGATCCTGATGGACATCCATTTGCCGGGCATGGACGGGATCGAAACGAGTCGTCGCATCCGCAGCCACCCCGATCCGAGTAAGGCAGGCGTGCGCATCATCGCCCTGACCGCCTCCGTCGCGCAATCGGAGATCGAAACCTACCTCGACGCAGGCATCGATGCGGTGCTCGGAAAACCGATCCATTTCGACGATCTGCGCAGAATCGTCTATCCCGACATCACGCCTCGCCCATGTCCGGAAGCTTCCTCCGGCAAGGACTCGCTCGATCTCGACTTGCTGCGCCAGCACAGGGAGATGCTTGGCGAGCAACGTTTCACCGAACTCGTCCGGACGTTGACCGACCAGTGTGAAAGCCTGGTCGAATCCCTCGAAGCCTGCACCGATCGCAGCAAACAGCGTGCTCTCGCGCACCGGCTCGCCGGGGCCTGCGGCAACTTCGGCCTTGTAGCCGCGGCCGAGGCCTGCCGCGCGTTGGAAACCCGACTGGCCCAAGGCTCCGCGGATGAGAAGCAACTGGCCGCGTTGCGCCGGCGCATCGACCGTGACCTCCATGCATTGACGAGTTATTGTCTCGAAGTTCCGGCACGCGATCGCGCCGACCGCACTGCGACGGGCGTGACCGACCCGATGTCCTGAATCGGCACGGGGCGAGCGAAGCTCGTTCGCACGGCCGTCTGTATCACCGGCATTACAACTCCGCACAACTCGGCACATTAAGCGCAAAGCTGGTTTACAAGCACCCTCTACATTCGGTCTCATCACCAAACCTCTTGACCGCCCAAACAATTGGATGGTCCGCACATAGGAATGACGCCGATGACACTCCGAGCCCTTGGACGCAAATCCGGTTTCGCCGTGGCGAGCATCGCCGCAGCACTGCTTGTCATGCCCGCCAGCGCCGTCGAACTGTACAGCCAGGATGGAGACGAACTCCACTTTGACGGTCTGGCGATCTTTGGCGCATTTCACAGCCGTCGCAATTACGACACGTTTGGAATTGGCCAGACCGAGGGCAGTTCTTCCTGGCGGGAGGGGTTCATCGACTTAGGCCTGAGCGGCACCAAAACGGTCGGTGACCGTGCCGCCTTGTACGGTCGTCTCAGTGTGCTCTTCTCCGGCACGTGGGGTGACGGCGACCCGGCGGGATTGACGACCGGCAGCGAGCGTCGCGCCAAGGTCGAGGACGCCTACTTGGGATGGCGCTCCGGGAATCTCTTTCCCGCGCTAGGAGAGGATGGGGTCGACGTTTCCTTTGGCCGCCAGAACCTTGTCATCGGTGATGGTTTCCTGATCAACGGCGACGCCCTTAACCTCGGCAAGGGGATCGGTCGGGAATTCAACCGTGGCGGCGGCTACTGGTTGGCCGCTCGCAAGGCCTTTGACCAGACGGCTGTGCTGCGCCTGGGGGGCGGGGAGGGCTTGCGTTCCGATCTTTTCTGGATAAAGTCGGACAACAAGGTCCAGGCCAACACCGAAATGGCTGGTCTCAATCTCGAGTACGTGGCCGAGAGCGGGACTTTTGCCGCGATGTACCTGAAAGGTCTCGGTGTCAACAAAAAATACGCGGATATTTTCGGACGCACCAACCGGGATGGTCAGCAGACGTGGTCCCTGCGTTATCAAGGTAATGCTGGTGTCGATAATCTGTTTCTGTCAGCCGAGTATGCCCGCCAACGGCAAGGCGACTCGTCAATGCGCAACGCTACCGCCTGGTATCTCGAAGGCGGCTGGACCTTTGCCGGCGCGGCCTGGAGTCCGGAGGTGGCCTATCGCTACACGCACTACGGTCGCGACTTCGATCCGCTTTACTTTGGCTTCAATCGCGGCTACGGAACCTGGTTCCAGGGTGAAGTGGCTGCGAACTATGCGGGTCCATTCGGTAGCGATGCCAAGATCCACCATCTTCGCCTGGGCGCCACCCCGCGCGAGAACCTTGAAATCGGCCTGAACTATTTCGAGTTCAGAAACGCGTCGGTCTTCGGCGCGAATGCGAGTGGACGAGAACTCGACATCTACGCGATGTGGGCGGTTCATGACAATCTGATCATCAGTCCGCTGGTTGGCTTCTACAAACCGAAGAAGTCCGCAGTCGAGGGGGGTACGCAGATCGGTAGCAAGGGGACGAATACCTATGCGCAGGTGATCTTCATTGTCCCGTTTTGATTGCAATGGCCCCCTTGGCTTGCGAGCGCAGCCAGATTGCTGGCTGATTCTCCTCCCCCGGCCCCTCTCCAATTTCGGGAGAGGGGAGCACCGGGGCTTCGCCGGTTGTGCCCAGGCGCCCTTGATACGACGGCATTTCCGGCTCTACCCAATTTGAGAGGAACCTACTTCATGAACAGAAAATTCTCGCTGATCATCGACGGCCAGGCGGTTGCAGGGGACCGCGGCACGATCCCTGTGATCAACCCCGCTACTGAAGAGATTTTTGCTGAGTGCCCAACAGCGTCGACCGAGCAACTCAACCAGGCAGTCACGGCAGCCGAGCGTGCGTTTCGGAGTTGGCGTTTCACGTCGGCCGGCGAACGCAGGAGCATGCTGAACGCGATTGCCGACCGCATCGAACAGAATGCGCCCGAACTGGCCGAACTCGTGGTCAAAGAACAGGGTAAGCCGCTTGCGCTGGCGCAAATGGAAGTTGGGGGGGCGGTCGTATGGACACGAGCAACGGCTGAGCTTGACCTGCCAGTTGAGGTCATCGAGGACTCTCCGGGCAAGCGGATTGAACTGCATCGCAAGCCACTCGGCGTAGTCGGCTCGATCACGCCCTGGAACTGGCCGCTGATGATTGCCGTCTGGCACATCATGCCCGCCTTGCGTGCCGGCAACACGGTGGTGGTCAAACCCTCTCCGAATACCCCGTTCAACACGATCCGGCTTATCGAGATCATAAATGAAGTCGTGCCGCCCGGTGTCGTCAATATCGTTGCCGGCGGTGGCGGGTTGGGTCGTGAAATGTCGCGTCACACGGGCATTCAAAAGATTGTCTTCACGGGTTCAACTCCGACCGGACAAGACATCATGCGCAACGCGGCCGACAACCTCAAGCGGCTCACGCTCGAGCTGGGCGGTAATGACGCGGGCATCATTCTTCCGGATGTCGACGTGGACCAGGTGGCCGAAGGAATCTTCCAGGCTGCGTTCCTGAACATGGGGCAAACCTGCGCGGCGCTCAAACGCCTGTATGTTCACGAGTCGATACACGACGCGTTGTGCGACCGGCTTGCCAGGATTGCTGCGGCACAGAGGGTGGGAGATGGTCTGCAGTCCGATGTCACTTTCGGACCGATCCAAAATCGGGACCAGTACCAGCTTGTGTGCGAATTGGTCGAGGATGCGAAAGCCAATGGGGGACGGATTCATTCGGGGGGAGAGCCGCTTCCGGGGCCCGGGTATTTCTATCCGCCGACGATTGTGAGCAACGTCACCGATGGCATGCGGATTGTCGACGAAGAGCAGTTCGGGCCAGTTCTTCCAGTGATCCGCTACAGCGACATAGAGGATGCCGTTGCCCGTGCCAACGCCAGTGAAAGCGGTCTTGGGGGGTCCGTCTGGTCGAGCGATATCGACAGGGCGCGCGAGATCGCCGCACGGCTCGAGTGCGGAACCGTCTGGATCAACGGTCATGCCGAGGTGTTGCCGCACTGCCCGTTTGGAGGTTGCAAGATGTCAGGCTTCGGAGTCGAGTTCGGCCAGGAAGGTCTGCGCGAGTACACTGCCCCGCAGCTCGTTAACATAAACCTGCCGCAGACGTGAGGAAACCGGATCGACCGCCGTCCTGCCTGCGGTCGTTCGTGGTAGCGGAGAGTCGGGTCGATCGCATCCGGGTCGCGCAGGGGAGCGCGGTGGACGGCAGAAGAGACCGGTTTTCGAGGAGAAAATCTTGACGGTCGCAGAGTTCGCTGTTTCGGCGGTCGCGCCACTATCACTCGAATGGGTTGACAGTGGCGAAGCCCAGCGGACCAGGTACTGGTTGGGGTTATACGATGATCCGCTGCTGGCACAGCGGCTCGGGCCGCTCCGCCCGACTCACTTGTATCTGGGCAGCGAATTCTGCGAGCACTTGCTGCCCACTACTCGTATGCTCATTAGAGCCCTGCAAAGTGCGAGGGAAGCGGGCCTCGAGGTGGCGTTGCTGACACCCGTAGCTTCGCCTGACGTGATCCGCGAGCTTTCCCGGTTGCTTCCGTTGCTGCCCGATCGGGCAGAGGTGGTGGTAAACGATTGGGGGGTTGCCGCGTTCGTTGCGGATGCATATCGGAACCTGAGTCCAATCGCGGGACGCATTCTCTGTCGAATGATCAAGGACCCGCGCCTACCGGGGCCCGATTGGGCGCCGCAGTGCGCGCCAGCGCTCGACTCCGGGGCATTGCAATCGCTGTTCTCACGCTTGCGGTTTGATCGCGTCGAACTTGACGTGCCGCTCTTTCCGACTGCCGAGTTCTTTTCCCGATTGCCTTTCCGCAAAGGGGTTCACCTGCCTTTCGCCTACGTGGCGAAAGGGCGCATGTGCCGCACCGGCTCTATCCATCTGCGTGGGCCGGACCGTTTTGCCGTCGGGCGAGAATGCCGCAAGGAGTGCCTTTCCCTCAGTTCGAGCAGCGAGCGTCCTGGGTTTGGGGACGCGATGTCGACCATGCAGATCGGAAACACCATTTTTGCGCGCCATACGAAGGAGATGCGGGACGTCGTGATGGATGCATTTGCGACAGGCACAATCGAACGCTTGATTGTGCCAGGAGAGCGTCAATGAAAATCGTCGCACCGATCAGCCGCGTCGAGGAGGCCCAAATCCTTGCCGATGCCGGTGCCGAGGAGCTGTACTGCGGCGTCCTGCCTCGGGAGTGGGTGGGCAAGTTCGGTATTGCCAACGCCAACCGTCGCCCTACCGGGAATCTCCGGAGCTATGCGGAGCTTGAGCAGGCCGTGATCGCAGCCCATCGGGCCGGTGCGGCCTTGTCCTTGGTAATGAACGCGCAGCAGTACGCCGGGAGGCAGGAAGAGGCGGCCGTCGAACTTGCGCGACAGTTCGTGGATATGGGCGGAAATGCCTTGATCATGAGTGATCTTGGCTTGATCCAAGTGCTTGCGTCGATGCTTCCAGACGTTCGGATTCACGTCAGCTCGGTTGCCACTTGCCGAAACACGCATGCGGCCCGGCTCTCGCGCATGCTCGGTGCAAAACGGGTGATTCTGCCGCGCGACGTCACGATTACAGAGGCCTGCGAGATTGCGCGTGATGCGTCCGATGTGGAAGTGGAGGCCTTTGTTTTGAACGACGGCTGCGTGTTCGAAGAGGGGGCCTGCCATACGATCCACCTTCCCAATCAGCTTGGCGGTCCCATTTGCCTCGATCGTTATCAACACCGCTATCGACACCGTCAAGGAAGGCGCATTGGTGCGGCTCTGCGCGCGAAGATCATCGAAAATGATGACGCCTATCAGAAATGGCTTTGGTACCGTTTCTCTTGCGGATTCACTACGACCCCTGAGGGAATGCCGTATGGGCCTTGTGGCTTGTGCGCCATTCCCGCCTTGCTGCGCGGCGGTGTTGCAGCGGTCAAGATCGCCGGCCGAGAGGGCCCGACTAGTCGGAAGCTGGCAAGTGTCAGAATGGTGCGACAGATACTCGATGCTGCCCAATCCGGCCGATCTGACGAGGAAGTCATGGAGGCCGCAAAAAACCTGAGGCCGTCACACGAGCACTGTGCTACCGGATTCATGTGCTACTACCCTGAGGTTTTGACTGCAGCAGCTCATCCGAAAGGCTGATTGCACAGCATCCACGGTGTCGGCTCAGGTTCTGCCTCTTGACCGGCTTGGGCGCGTTCCCTACCAAACCTTGTTGGGCCCATGCGGCGGCGGTGAGGGTGTCGCCCTCGCCCTCGCAATAGCCGCAGCCACCCGTCGTCGGGGGTATCGCCTATGCGCATCGATCAGGGGTGTCACAAACAAGCTGTGCCAATCCGTGTTTTGGCGCAAGATAGCGAGCTGTCTCCGAGCTTCAGGTTTCATTCCATGAAACAAGGCGTCAAGACCCGAGCGCTCCTCGGTAGTCTTTCGGAAGCCGGCCTGCGGTTGCGCCGTATCTTCGTCGCTAGGTGGCGGGGTTGCATTCCGGCATGCATGCCGACGTGGCGCCGGAGGATGCCAAGGCGCGATCACAGAGTGTCCAGGAGCCAACCACATGAGCACGATGTCGAGTCCTGAACAGGTCAGCAACGAAGCCCTGTTGCGCCCGCCAGCCGCCCGGCAGCTACGCTGGCGAATCGGTTTTCGTACCCAGATGATTCTGTTCGTCGGTTCGCTGGTGCTGTTGATGCTGGCGATTCAGGGGACCTACCTCAACCAGCGCTATGCACGCGTGCTCGAGAACCAGATCGGCCAGCGGGCACTGGCGGTGGCCAAGACGGTGGCCGAGATACCTGAGGTGGTCGCAGCCTTCGATACTGCGGATCCGGCGGTGGTGATCCAGCCGATTGCGGAAGCGGTCCGGGTGCAGACCGGGGCGACCTTCGTCGTGGTCGGCAACCGCGAGAGCATCCGCTATTCGCATCCGTTGCCGGATCGGTTGGGGCAACGCATGGTGGGCGAGGACAACGAGCCGGCGCTCGAACGCGGTGAAGCCTATGTGTCGCGGGCGACCGGTTCGCTGGGGCCGTCGATTCGTGGCAAGGTTCCGGTATTCGACGTCGGGGGTGCCATTGCCGGTGTCGTGTCGGTCGGATTCCTGGCCGACGAGGTCGAGCAACGCGTGACCGAGGCGCTGGTGCCGAATCGCGTGCTGATGTTGCTGGTCGCCTTGCTCGGGCTTGGTGGCGCGGTGTGGATCGCCGGACGCTTCAAGCGCGTCATCCTCGGTCTGGAACCGCACGAGATCGCGCGACGCCTGGAAGAGAAGGATGCGATTCTGGATTCGATCCATGAGGGCATCGTAGCGGTCAATGCCGACGGCGACATCACCTTGCTCAACCACGCGGCGCGACGATTCCTGCCGGGCGAGGTGCTGAGCGCGGATCCGCTTGGCCGGCCGATCCGTGAAGTGCTGCCGAAGTCACGCCTGAGCGAGGTCCTCGAAAGCGGCGAGGCGCAGTTCGACAGCGAGACCTGGATCGGCGACCAGCTCGTCGTGGTCAACCGGGTGCCCATCGTCATCGGCGGGCGGATCGAAGGGGCGGTCGCGACCTTTCGCAGCCGTATGGAGATTATCGAGTTGTCGCGACGGCTGTTCGAGGTCAGGCGGTTCGCCGACGAGTTGCGCGCCCAGGCGCACGAATTCTCGAACAAACTGCATACGATAGCCGGCCTGCTGCAACTTGACCGGACGCGCGAAGCGCTCGAACTCATCGGGCAGGAGACTCAGGTTCAGCAGCGGCAGATCGCGGTGTTGCAGGCTCGGGTAGCGGATCCGGTGCTGTGTGGCATGCTCGTGGGCAAGATCATCCGGGCTGGAGCGCGCGGCATCGATGTCGACGTCGAGCGCGACAGCACCATGAAACTGCATTTGTCCGAGCACGGCCGTGAGGCGATGCTGAGCATCGTGGGCAACCTGATCGAGAACGCCTGCGAGGCGCCGAGGCCCGATGGTGTCGCGCCTCGGGTCAGGCTTTTCTTTACGGACATGGGTGAGGACCTCGTGTTCGAAATCGACGATAACGGTGAGGGCGTACCCGAGGCGCTGGTCGAGGCGGTATTCGAGTCTGGTGTGTCGACCAAGGGGCCGCGTCGCGGGATCGGTCTCTCCTTGGTAAGGGAGTTGTGCCAGCGAAACGGGGGCGACGTGGCGCTCGAGCAGAGCGAATTGGGCGGTGCCTGCTTCATCGCCATCGTGGGCAAGCGGCAGGTTTGTGCGGAGGAGGAGCATGGCTGAGGGCTACAGGGTATTGATCGTCGAAGACGATTTCCGCATAGCGGGCATCAACCGCTCATTCGTCGAGCAGGCGGCGGATTTCAACGTCGTTGGCATGACCCGCTCCCGCACCGAGACGCTCGATTGGCTGGCGGCCAATCCGGGCGTCGTCGATCTGATCCTGCTCGATGTCTTTTTGCCGGATGTCGAGGGTCTGGGGCTGTTGTGGGATATCCGTCGTGACTACCGCGACATCGATATCGTCATGGTCACTGCCGCCCGTGAGGTCGAGACGGTGGAGGAGGCTTTGCGCGGCGGTGTGTTCGATTTTCTGATCAAGCCGGTCGAGAACCAGCGGGTGCAGAAAATGCTCGAGCGCTTCCGGGCGCGGCGCCAGCTAGCCGGAGTGCGCACCGAGTTGTCGCAGGACCAGCTCGACGAGGCGATGTCCTCACTTTACGGCGGCAACTCGCAGACACGTCGGCGTGTTCTGCCCAAGGGTATCGACGGCCTCACACTGGAGACCGTCATGGAGGTGTTGCGTCGCCAGGACGGACCGCTGACCGCGAGCGAACTCGCAGGGCACATCGGCAGTAGCCGCTCCACTGCGCGGCGCTATCTTGAACACCTGGTGGGCGAGCAGCTGGTCAATGCCGAGCAGAGTTATGGCGAGGTAGGCCGTCCGCAGCGCCATTACCGCCTGCGACACTGACGAGCGCCTGTCTCGTGCACAAAATGCGCTAAATGTCTTTTGTGCTTTTTATTTCTTCAATTTTCACAAGCCTTTCGATGTCTCCGAAGCCTGCCTATGATCCAGGCAACGGGTCATGCAGCCGCTCCAGGTGTGCATGGCGCGTACCCCCGGTTGTCCGGTTGCCGGGTATCAGACCAAACGCACCCATCATGACGGTGCGACCTTGAACGAGGAGACGATATGTTCACCAAACAGGTATTCGCCTGCGCAGCGGCTGCGCTGCTGACGACCGGTGCCATCGGCACTGCCGTGGCGAGCGACTGGAAACCCACCCAGCCCATCGAGTACATCGCCCCGGCAAATCCGGGCGGCGGCTGGGACACCCTGATCCGCACCACCGCTCGCGTGTTGCAGGAAGAAGGGCTCGCCGAGCAGAACTTCGCCCCGATCAACATCCCCGGTGGTGGCGGTGCGGTGGCCTGGGCGCAGATCGCGGCCAAGAAGGGCAACCCGCATACGATGTTCGCCGCCAGCCCGCCGATCATCCTGGTGCCACTGTCCGGTGCGTCGCGCTTCAATCATCAGCACTTCACCCCGGTCGCGCGCCTGATTACCGACTACTCCATCCTGCTGGTGCGTTCCGATTCGCCCCATCAGTCAGCGGTCGAGCTGTTCGAGGCGATCAAGGCGCGTCCCGCGCTCAGCGTTGGCGGCGGTTCCGCGCCGGGCTCCATGGATCATATCTCGGTGGCCGGCGCAGCTGCGGCAGCCGGGGTCGAGGCGGCCCGCCTCAACTACATCGCCTTCTCCGGCGGTGGTGAGGCGATGACCAACCTGCTCGGCGGTCACGTCGAGGCGGTGATCACCGGTGCCGGTGAGGCCAGCGCCCAGTTGCAGGGCGGCCAGCTGCGCGCATTGGCGGTGTCCGCGCCGGAGCGCATGGCCGCGTTGCCGGAGGTGCCGACCTATGTCGAGCAGGGCATCGATTTCACCTTCGATATCTGGCGCGGCATCATGGGACCGCCGGACATGCCTGAAGCCGCGGTGCGCTATTACGAGGGTCTTTTCCAGCGCATGCAGCAGACCGAGAACTGGGCCAAGGCACGTGACCAGCTTGGCTGGATCGACGCCTTCCAGGGTAGCGCCGAGTTCGGCGCCTTCCTCGACGGCCAGCTCGAGCAGTTCAGCACCGTGCTCGGTGATCTCGGCCTGATTCGCCGCTAAACCGCTTCCTCCCGCACCCCGGGTCGCAGGCAGTCATCGCGATTCGGGGTGTCCCCTTTTCGTCGCGTCCCGGCCGGGTGCCGGCGGACGCGATCCGACCGGGGTCGATGTCATGAAAACATTTAACGCAAACCGCGTGCTCGGCGCACTCATTGCGGTGCTGTCGCTCGTCTATCTCTACGCGGCCTATCAGATTCCCACCTTTCCGATCCCGCGCCCGATCGATTCCGACGCTTTTCCCAAGGTGCTTGGTTTCGTGATGATCGGGCTCGCGGTCTGGTTGTTCTTCGAGCACCCCGACGACCAGGATGCCGCGCCCTCGCTTTCGCCCGGCGAGCAGTTCCGTCGCTGGCTGCCGGTGGTGGTCACCGCGACCGCGATCGCGGTCTATGCTGCCTCGCTGCAGACCCTGGGTTTCGTGCTCGCGTCCTTCCTGCTCGTGGCCGGGCTGACCCGGCTCTACGGCTATCGCCGCCATCTGGTCAATGCCGCGGTCGCGCTCGCGGTGCCGCTGGCGCTCTATCTGGTGATGACCCGTCTGATGACGATTCATCTGCCGCGCGGCCTGCTGCCGTTCTGACCCGGAGACGAGCACATGGAAGCCTTCGAATCCCTGATGTACGGCTTCAGCGTCGCACTGCAGCCGGCCAACATCATGTACGTGTTTCTCGGTGTTTTCGCCGGGACCATCATCGGCATGCTGCCCGGGCTGGGGCCGATCTCCGCGCTGGCGCTGATGATTCCGATCACCTTCTCAATGAATCCGGCCTCGGGCCTGATCCTGATGTCGGGCGTGTATTACGGCGCAATCTTCGGTGGCTCGACCTCGTCGATCCTGCTCAACGCGCCGGGCGTGGCCGGTACCGTAGCCACTTCCTTCGACGGTTTTCCGCTCGCCAAACAGGGCAAGGCCGGCAAAGCGCTTGCGCTCGCGGCCTGGGCGTCGTTCATCGGCGGCACGATCAGCGTCATTGGTCTGATGCTGGTAGCGCCGGCACTGGCCAGCGTGGCGGTCAGTTTCGGTCCGGCCGAGTACTTCTCGCTGATGCTGCTCGGGCTCACCGCGGTAGTCAGCCTGTCGGAGCGCTCGCTGGTCAAGGGGCTGATTTCGGCGGTGTTCGGCATCATGGTGGCCATCGTCGGCATCGACCGCCAGACCGGCACCCAGCGCTACACTTTTGATTCGCTGCATTTTCTGCAGGGCATTGACTTTCTGGTGGTCGCGCTCGGGGTGTTCGCGCTCGCCGAAGTGTTCGTCATGCTGCTGCAGGGGCGCGACGCCAAGGGGCACGCCAAGCAGGCGCTCGGCTCGCTCAAGCTCTCGCGGGCCGAGATCAAGGAGATCGCCGGCCCGGTCGGACGCAGCTCGGTTCAGGGCTTTTTCGTTGGCGTGCTGCCGGGCGCGGGGGCGACGATCGCGTCCTTTCTCGCATACATCACCGAAAAGCGCATCGCCAAGGACGGCGACACCTTCGGCAAGGGCAACATCAAGGGAGTGGCCGCACCGGAGGCGGCCAACAACGCGGCCTGCGGCGGCTCCTTCGTGCCGCTGCTGACGCTGGGCGTGCCAGGTTCCGGCTCGACCGCAGTGCTGCTCGGCGCGCTGCTGGTGATGGGTGTCACTCCCGGCCCGATGATGCTCGAACAGCGCCCCGACGTGTTCTGGGGCGTGATCGCGAGCATGTATCTCGGCAACATCTTCCTGCTCGTGCTCAACCTGCCGCTGATCCCCTACATCGCGCGCATCCTCGAG
>CAYTAY010000022.1:6622-25397 GCA_964435845.1 uncultured Azoarcus sp. | reverse complement strand
CGATGATCGCGGTCGGAATCGCCAGCATCAGCAGATCGACGCCGGGGAAGCCGATAGTGAAGGGCAGGTAGTTCCAGATCTCGCCGAAGGCCGGTGTCGCGATGCCCCATTCGATACTGGGCAGTGCGTACTCACCGACGCCCCAGCCGATCGCCATCGCCACCAGCATGCCCGGCACCATGCCGTAGCTGGCGATGAGCTTGGCCCAGCGGTGCTTCTCGGTCCAGTCGCGGAAGGACAGCGAGAACAGCACGTAGGCCGTGACCAGGCCACCGATGCCGAGCGAGATCGGGGTCGCGTAGGCCCGGCCGCCCTGGCTGATCTCGCCGGACAGCGCCGCGATGCCGGCGCCGAGCAAAATGCCGGCCTTGATCGAGTTGGGAATGTTGTTCACCAGTTTGGAGCCGAGCCGTGTGACCGCCATGAAGAGGAAGATGAAGGTCACCACCAGCTGCAGCGCCACAAGCGCCCGGATCGCGTCCGGGCCAGGTTCGAACTGACCGATGAACAGCAGCACTACCGGGATTGCCGGTGTGATCCAGCCGGGCACGAAGGGCACGCCGAGCAGGTTGGGCAGCATGAAGCCGATGCCGCAGACCACGACGTAGGCGAGCGCCACGTCGTAGGGCAGACCGAGATAGCGCTCGAGCAACGGAATCATGCCCATCGCGACGACGAACATGATCAGTGCCTGGATGGTCTCGGGCGCTTCCCAGCGGTAGTGGATGAAGGGCAGGCGGATCTTGAACGGTCCGGCCGGCCAGTAAGGATGCTCCTCACCGTGTTTGCGTTTCAACAGCACTTGGATTTCCTCCCGGGTGTATGGGTCTGCTTGTGTGGAGTGGGTCAGCCGATGGCGGCAGCGGACTGGGCCTGCTGGCGCAGCACGAACTTCTGGATCTTGCCGGTCGAGGTCTTGGGCAGGACGCAGAGCTCGATGTGCTTAGGTACCTTGAAGCGTGCGAGATGGCCACGGCAGTGCTCGACGATATCGTCGGCGGTGACGTTGGCGCCCTCCTTGATCTCGATGTAGGCGGCAGGCACCTCACCCCATTTCTCGTCGGGCCTCGCAACCACCGCTGCGGTCAGCACCGCAGGGTGGCGGTAGAGCACCTCCTCGATTTCGAGCGAGGAGATGTTCTCGCCGCCGGAGATGATGATGTCCTTGGAGCGGTCCTTGATCTTGACGTAGCCGTCCGGGTGCACCACCGCGAGATCGCCGGTGTGGAACCAGCCGCCGGCGAAGGCTTCGCTGCTGGCCTTCGCGTTCTTGAGGTAGCCCTTCATCACCAGGTTGCCGCGGAACATGATCTCGCCCATGCGCTCGGCGCGGCGGTCGATCGGCAGATCGTTCCACTCCGGGTGCTTGGCGCATACCGAAGCCGGTCCATAAGTTTCGGTGAGTCCATACACATGGGTGATGTCGAAACCGATACGCTCGGCGCCCTCGATGATCGCGGCCGGGGGCGCAGCGCCGGCGATCAGGCCGGATACGCTGTGTTCGATGCCGGCGCGCAGACCGTCGGGTGCGTTGATCAGCATGCCGTACACGATGGGCGCGCCACACAGGTGACTGACCTTGTGGCGGCGGATGAGCTCGAAGATCAGCGCCGGGTCGACCTTGCGCAGGCAAATGCTCACGCCGGCATTGGCGGCCAGCGTCCATGGGAAGCACCAGCCGTTGCAGTGGAACATCGGCAGCGTCCACAGATACACCGCGTGATTCGGCATGCCCCAGCTGACGATGTTGGAAGTGGCGTTGAGGTAGGCGCCACGGTGGTGATAGACAACACCCTTGGGGTTGCCGGTGGTGCCGGAGGTGTAGTTCAGCGCGATCGCATCCCATTCGTCGCGCGGCAACTGCCACGCGTACCCGGGGTCGCCGGCGGCGATGAAGTCCTCGTATTCGACCTCGCCGACCCTGTCTGTGGCCGGATACTCCGGGTCGAGCACATCGACGACGACTGGCCTCGGTCCGTCGAGCTTTTCGAGCGCGGCGCGGACGGTATCGGCGAACTCGGGGTCGGTGATCAACAGCTTCGCCTCGCCATGGCCGAGCATGAGGGCGATTGCGTCGGCGTCCAGCCGAGTGTTGAGGGTGTTGAGTACCGCGCCAGTCATGGGTACGCCGAAATGCACCTCGACCATGGCCGGTACGTTGGGCAGCATCACCGCGACCGTGTCGCCGCGGCCGATGCCTTGCTGCGCCAGTGCGCTGGCCAGTCGCCGGCAGCGGGCATAGGTTTGCGACCAGGTGAAACTGCGCGCACCGTGCACCACCGAGAGTCGTTCCGGATACACCTGGGCGCTGCGCTCGATGAAGCTCAGCGGCGACAGCGGGACGTGATTGGCCTGGTTGCGATCCAGGCCCTGATCGTAGATGTTGCTTGGCATGTGCGCTTTGTCCTCTCAAGAAACACGAAGGGCTGCCCCGAGTGTTGCTTGCCCCTTGAAGGGAGAAACGAGCGCAGCGAGTTTTTCGGGGTGGGCTCTTGCCCCATCCTGACCTGCGGGGATAGTTGGTGAGCTTATCAAAAGAGCTTGTCCTGAATTGCGCGGAAATGTACGGAATCTTGTCGAAAACCCGACTGCGGGACGCAAACGGGGTTGTACGCGGTAGAATCTGGCGTCGCGAGCGGGCTGTAGCCTGTTGGCGCCGATCGAGTCCACGGCCTTTGGCATGAATCTGCAGAGTTCGACATCCTCTCCCGAGACCTCAGCCGTCGGCGCGCAGGTGCCCGCGGAGGCGTACCGCGCGATGGTTGGCGCCGCGCTCGACCTGTTCGATCAAGGGGTGACCGTCTTCGACCGGCACTTCCGGCTGGTGGCCTGCAACACCCGCTTTGCCGAAATGCTGGACTTTCCGCAGGCGCTGCTGCGCCCCGGCACCGCTTATGAAGACTTCGTGCGGTTCAACGTGCAGCGTGGTGAGTACGGCAAGGATGACGAAGGAGACCTCGAAACCATCGTCGCCGAGCGGATGTCGGCCGCGCGCCGGGTGGAATCCCACCGTACCCGCTGGGTGCGACCCGATGGACGGGTGCTCGAGTTGCGCGGCCAGCCGCTGCCGGGCGGGTGCGGCTTCGTCACCTTCTATGCCGACATTACCGACCAGCAACATCGCCAGGACCGTATCGAGCGTGACAAGGCCGAGCTCGAGGCCCACATCCAGCGGCGCACCGTCGAGCTCACCCGGGCGAACGCGGAACTGACCGCGGCGATCGAGAAGAACCGTGAGATAACGGTTGCGCTGCGCTACAGCGAAGGCCGGCTGCGACAGATCACCGACACGATTCCGGCCCATATCGCCTATTTCGATCAGGCATGGGCTTACCGCTACGCAAACCGCCGCTACGCCGAATGGTTTGGCTGGACTGCCGAAACCATCGCCGATCAGGCGATCCCGACGGTCATCGGTGGGCGGCTGTTCGAGCAGATAGCCGAGCATGTCCGGCGCGCGCTGGGTGGCGAGGAGGTCAGCTACGAGTATTCGATTGCCGGGCCGGACGGCAGCGAGCGCCACGCCCGCAGCACCTTGCTGCCCGACTTCAGCCCTTCCGGCCAGGTGCTGGGCTGCTTCGTCCACGCGGTGGATATCACCGAGCAACGGCGCACGCAAAGCGTCCTCGCCCAGGCCCAGAAAATGGAAGCCATCGGCGAGCTGACTGGCGGCCTGGCACACGATTTCAACAACATGTTGACCGTGGTCACCGGCAATCTCACGGAACTGCGCGGGGCGAGAGCGGACGATCCGCTGATCGACGAATACCTGACGCCGGCCCTGCACGCGGCGGACCGCAGCGCCGGGCTGATCAAGCGCCTGCTTGCCTTCGCCCGCCAGCAACCGCTGTCGCCAAGACCGGTGGCGCTGGGCGAGCTGATCGAGAGTCTCAACCGGCTACTGCGCCGCTCGGTACCCGAGAACATTCGCCTTGAGACAAGCACTGCGCAACCGGTACCGGTTGCGCTGGCCGATCCGCATCAGCTCGAAAGTGCATTGCTCAATCTGGCGCTCAACGCCAGGGATGCGATGCCGCACGGCGGTCTGATGCGAATCGAGGCGACGGTGACCGAACTCGCGCGCAGCGAGGCCGACGCCATGGAATTGCAACCTGGCCCCTATGTGCAGATCGCGGTCAGCGACAATGGTGAAGGCATGGACGGCAGTACGCTGGCGCGGGTGTTCGAACCCTTCTTTACCACCAAGAAGTCCTCGCGTGGCAGCGGCTTGGGCGTGGCCATGGTGTACGGCTTCGTCAAGCAGTCGGGCGGCGGCGTGCGCATCCGCAGCCGACAGGCAGTGGGCACGACGGTGGCCTTGTTGCTGCCGTGTGCCGATTCAGCGGACCAGCGCATGCATGAGCAACCGGTTCATGGCGGCGATCCGGCCGACTGGCTGAGAAATCGCCTCGTACTGCTTGTCGAGGACGATCCCGAGGTGCGCCGCGTGGTGCGCAAGCAGCTCGCTGCGCTGGAATGCGCGGTGCTCGAGGCGCACAGCGGCGAAGACGCCGCCGACATGCTGGAGACGATTCCAGCGATCTCGCTGGTGGTGAGCGATGTGGTCATGCCCGGCAGCATGGATGGCCATGCGCTCGCGCGCTTCGCTCGTGGATTCAGGCCGGAGTTGCCGGTGGTGCTGATGAGCGGCTACACGGATGCGGCCGGATCGATCGCCGGCGACCTCGCCCTGCCGATTCTGTCCAAACCCTTCACGCGCGAGGCACTGTATGCCGCGCTGGGGCGTCTGGTGCCCTTCATGTCGCATGGAGCGGTCGATGCCGACGCGCGCTGAACCGATCTACATCGTCGAGGACGACGCGGATGTCGGGCGACTCATCCTGACGACGCTGCGCAAGTATGATTTCGGTGGCGAATGCTTCTCGGCCGGCCAGGCGGTGCTGGAGCGCATTCGCCAGCGCCCGCCGGCCCTGTGCATTCTGGATCTCGGCCTGCCGGACATGGATGGCTTCGAGTTGTTGCAGCAGATCCGGACGCGTCACCGCTTCGGCCTGCTGATCCTCACCGCCCGGGGGGATACCTTCGACCGGGTGACCGGGCTGGAGCTCGGTGCCGACGACTACATGATCAAGCCTTTCGAGCCGCGCGAGCTGATTGCCCGGGTGCGCAGTATTCTGCGGCGTTATGCACCGGACCCGGTTTCAGCGGACTCGCCACGCATGGCCGAGTTCGCCCGCTGGCGCTTCGACGCCGCGACGCATGAACTCATCGCCCCGGACGGTGCCCGCGAAACTCTGAGCCTGGCCGAGGCCACGCTCCTCAGGCGTTTCCTTGAGCGTCCCAATCAGATCCTCTCGCGGGAGCAATTGCTCGACGGGCGCAGTCTGGACGCACTGGACCGCAGCATCGACCTGCGGGTGTCGCGTCTGCGCAAGCATCTGGAGGAGAATCCCCAGCAAGCGCGCCTGATCCGCACCGTATACGGCGCCGGGTACCTTTTTTGTGCCGAGGTGCGCTGGACGTAAAAAAAACCAGCCGCTTTCGCGGCTGGCGAGCAAGCGCCGGTCGGGCAAACCGGCGAGGGAGGCTTGTCGATCTCAGGGCAGAATGACGGTGTCGATGACGTGGATCACGCCGTTTGTGGCTTCGACGTCGGTCGCGGCAATGCCGGCCTTGCGGTCACGCGCGTCGGTGATGGCCAGCGACTCGTCGATCGTGAAAGTGCCACCCTGGAGCGTGGCAATCGCGCTGCCGACCGGCACATCCGCCTTCATGACCTTGCCCTCGACCACGTGGTAGAGCAGGACCTGGGTGAGTAACTCGGTGTCGGCGAGCAGCGCCTCCTTGGTGACACCCAGTTCTTCGAGCAGCTTGGCGAATGCATCATTGGTGGGAGCGAACACCGTGAGCGGCCCTGCGCCGGACAGTGCGCCGGCAAGATCCGCAGCGACGACGGCCTCGACCAGGATCGAGAACTGTTCGTTGGCCTGGGCGGTTTCGACGATGTTCTTGCCGCCGTGGTTGTGCGCCATCGCAGGCGCACCAACGCCGAGCAGGGCAGTAGCGGCGAGCATCAGAAAGGTACGACGTATCATGGTGGACCTCCAGAAATCTGTTTGGGGTTGAGGGTACTGATTTTGGTATTGCTGTTTGTCTAGGACAAAACAGACGTGCGTATGAAAGGCGTCCGAGCAAAAAGTTCGCAGAATTTTTTCCGGCCTTGAATATCGCTTCTCGCGGGAATAGTTTGCTGATCCAGGCAGCAGAATGAACGGAGACAGAGCGATGCATGACAGGAGTGGCGGTAACGGGCCTCTTGCCGGGGTGCGCGTGGTCGAGTTCGCCGGGCTGGGACCGGCACCGATGGCGGCGATGATGCTGGCCGACATGGGGGCCGAGGTGGTCCGCATCGAGCGCAAGCGCGTGGCTGGAGCCGGTGCTGGCTTCGAGATCTTCGACCCGGCGGTCGACATACTCAACCGCAGTCGTCGGGTAGTGTCCCTCGATCTCAAGAAGCCCGAGGGACTCGAGGCGGCACGCCGCCTGATAGCCGGTGCCGAGATGCTGGTCGAGGGTTTTCGACCGGGCGTGCTCGAGCGGCTAGGCCTTGGACCTGACGTGTTGCATGAACTCAACCCGGCGCTGGTGGTCGGGCGGATGACCGGCTGGGGCCAGTCCGGGCCGCTGGCTCATAGCGCCGGGCATGACATCAACTACCTCTCTCTGTCGGGCGCGCTACATGCCATCGGCGAACCTGAAGGCAAGCCGGTGGTACCGCTCAATCTGGTGGCCGACGGCGGTGGCGCGCTGATGTTGGTCGCCGGCATGCTCGCGGCCCTGGTCGAAGCGCGGGCTTCCGGGCGCGGGCAGGTGGTGGATGCCGCGATGACCGATTGCTCGGCACTGCTCGCGAGCATGATCTACACACTCAAGCATACGGGCCAGTGGCAGCCGGCACGTGGCAGCAACCTCCTGGATGGCGGCGCCCATTTTTACGGTACGTATCGCTGCGCTGACGGCAAGTGTCTCGCCATTGGGCCGATCGAACCACCTTTTTACCGTCGTTTTCTGGCGCTTGCCGGCATCGACGACCCCTTGTTCGAGCGTCAGTTCGACCGTGCAAGCTGGCCGGAACTGCGCCGACGTCTGGCCGGGCATCTGGCGACCCGCAGCCGTGACGAATGGTGCGCGGTGTTCGCTGGCAGCGATGCCTGTGTGTCGCCAGTGCTCGACATGGACGAGGCGCCGGCGCATCCGCACAACCTGGCGCGGCACACCTTCGTCGAAGTCGAGGGCGTGGTCCAGCCAGCCCCAGCACCGCGCTTCAGCCGCAGCGGCAACCGCGCACCTTCAGCGCCCCAGCGCGGTGCGACTGGCGAGGACGTGCTTGCTGACTGGGGGTTCGGACCCGACGTGATCGAAGCACTCCGGCGAGCGGGCGCGATCTGAGTTACTGGAGGGGGTATTGGCCGCGTCTCGCCCGCATGCGCGCAAGCGAGAAAAGTCATTTGTGTTCTCCGAGGCCCTACAATAGCAAGGTCAGACCCTATACATCATCAGCCGAGGCGTTCCCTTTGTCTCTCGAACAGCTCCGAATCAGCGGCAGTCTGCCCAGCCCCAAGGGTGTAGCCCTCGCGGTGATGGAGTTGTGTCGTAACGACGACACGACCATGGAGGACATCGCCGACGTCGTGCAGCGCGATCCGGCCCTGTGTGGCCGTCTGCTGTGTCTTGCGAATTCCGCCGCGATGGGGGTCAGGCCGGTTGCGGCGGTGCCGGAGGCCGTCCTTCGCCTGGGGCTGCGTGCTGTGCGCAACCTGGCAACCGGCTTTTCGCTGGTCGATCAGTATTGCGATGGTGCGTGCGAGCGCTTCGATTACCAGCAGTTCTGGTCTCACTCACTGCTGATGGCGGTCGCCATGCGCGAGCTGGGCGCGCGGACCCGGGTGGCGGTGGCCGACGAGTTGTTCGCCTGTGGCCTGATGGCCCGAATCGGAAGACTGGCGCTCGCCACGGCCTATCCAGCCGCATTCAGTGAAGTTCTGGGCAAGACACCGGCCTCGGATCGCGAGCTGGTCGAGTTGGAGCGCCAGACCCTGAGCCTGGATCACAACGAATGCACACGCGAGATTCTGACCAGCTTCGGGCTGCCCCTGGCGTTGGTGGAGCCAGTCTTCTACCACGAAGTACCCGAGGCGTCAGGATTCTCCGATGGCTCGCGTCCTCAACTGCTGACCCAGGCACTGTACTTTGGCCGCCGTATCGCGGACTTGGGCTGTGCCAGTGAGTCCCAGCGCAGCGAGACCATTTCCGAACTGTTGCGCCTGGCCGGACGAATCGGCCTGGATGGCGATGAGTTCGGCACCATGATCGACGTCATCATGCGGCGCTGGCGCGAATGGGGAGAGCTGCTCAAGGTGCCCGTGGGCGACCTGCCGTCTTTCTCGGACATGGCCCAGGCAACGGCGCCACGCGATGATGAGCCTTGCCCGGGCAGCCCACCGCTGAGGGTGCTCGTGGTCGAGGATGAAGCGGTGACGCGCCAGATGCTGACCAGCGCGCTGGAGCGCATCGGCGGTCACCAGGTGTGCTCGGCGGCTGACGGCAAGGAGGCGCTGGCGCTGGTGGTCAGCGTCATGCCACACATCGTCATCACCGACTGGCGGATGCCAGTCATGAATGGCATCGACTTCTGCCGGGCTCTGCGTGAGACCCAGTGGGGGCAGTCAATGTATGTCGTCATGCTGACCGCAGCGGATGCCGAGGATGAGGTAACCCTTGCCTTCGAGGCGGGAGTGGACGACTACATCACGAAGCCGGTAAATCGGCGCGCGCTCCATGCACGCATGCGTGCGGCGCAGCACTATGTGCGTCTGTTGCAAGCATGGGAAAACGATCGCGAGCAGCTAAAGCGCACGGCGGCAGAGCTGGCGCTCACCAATCGCAAGCTGGAGCATTACGCTCACACAGACATGCTTACCGGCCTGCCGAACCGCCGGGCTGCCATGGACAGCCTCGAGCAGGCGTGGAACGGCGCCGAGCGCTCGCGCGAGCCTTTGGTGGTATTGATGATCGATATCGACGAATTCAAGAGTTTCAACGACACCTATGGCCATGCGGTGGGCGACCGCATGCTCACCGAAGTCGGCCGGGTGCTGCGCGAGACTTCACGCAAGGATGACCGGGTCTGCCGTTTCGGAGGTGAAGAGTTCATCGTCATCAGCCGCAACACCGATGTGCAGGCGGCACAGGAATTTGCCGAGCGGCTTCGACGGGTGGTGGCCGGTTTAGGGGTCGCCCACGGCAATGAAGAGGTGCGCACGACGGTGAGTATAGGCCTGGCCTGCAAGGAGCCCGAGATGGGCGATGCCGACGTTCTCGTCAATGCCGCCGACAAGGCCTTGTATGCGGCCAAGAATGGCGGGCGCAACCGAATTTTCTGCTATGAGCGCGGCCGGGTGCGCGCCTTGCCCTGACAGCCCGACAGGCTGCCAGGGCCTGATCTGCCGCCGTCAATCTCGCGCGACCGACGCTTTCAGCCATACTGCGATGCGCAGCGCCAACCCAAGAGGCGACCGCGAGCGTCAGGCCCGGCCACCCGCCGCGGTCCCAGGCCATGCCGGTCAGACTGCCGACCGGGCTGCTGCCCTTGTCCTCCGCACACCGCCACGCAGCGTGTACTCGCGCACGCCCCGAAAGGCGACCCTTGCGCCGAATCGTGAAATTCGACACGTAAGCGCCCCTGTGACAAGCTCCTAACCCAAAGCGCAGGGAACGAAGGAGGCGGAAATGGGCAAAGTGGTGCATGCCTTGAGCGAGGCGCTCGATGAGGGCGCGGTGCTGACCGGCGATGCCGTGTCGCAGCGTGCGACCAGCTACTGGGATGCGTCGCCGACCCGCGCGCTGGCCATCGTCCGCCCGCGCGACACCCGAGAACTGGCCGAGGCGATGGCGATCTGCCACCGTTTCGATCAACCGGTCTGCACCCAGGGTGGCCGGACCGGCTGTGCCGCCGGTGCGGCGTCGAACGAGCGCGAGGTGATCATCTCGCTCGAGCGCATGAACCGTATCGAGTCCATCGACACCGTCGGTGCGACCGCGACGGTGCAGGCCGGCGTCACGCTGCAGGCCCTGCAGGAGGCGGCGCGCGGGCACGAGCTGTTGTTCGCGCTCGATCTCGGTGCGCGCGGCAGCTGCACCATCGGCGGCAATGTCGCGACCAATGCCGGCGGCATCAACGTCCTGCGCTATGGCATGATGCGCAACCTGGTGCTTGGGCTCGAGGCGGTGCTGGCCGACGGCACGGTGTTGTCGAGCATGAACGAAATGCTCAAGAACAACGCGGGTTACGACCTCAAGCAGCTGATGATCGGCACCGAGGGTACGCTCGGCATCGTCACCCGTGTGGTGGTGCGCCTCGCACCGCTACCGACGAGCTGCAGCGCGGCGATGGTGGCCTGCGCCGACTTCGACAAGGTCACCACTTTGCTCCAGCGGTCACAGCGCGACCTCGGGGGCACGCTCAGTGCCTTCGAGGTGATGTGGAACAGCTATTATGCCGCCGCCACGGAGCTTGGTGGACATCGGCCGCCGATGCCGCGCGAGCATCCGCTCTATGTCCTGTTGCAGGCAGAGGGAGGTGACGCCGAGGCGGACGGCGCGCGCTTCGAGCGTCTGCTGGAACAGGCGCTGGCGTCCGGTCTCATCGACGATGCGGTGATGCCGCAGTCGGAAGCCGAGCGCCGGGCATTGTGGGAGGTGCGCGAGAACTTCGAGGCCATGCTTGCCGGTCGCAAGACCTTTCTCTACGACGTCAGCCTGCCGATACGCTGCATGGCCGACTACGCCGATGAAGTCGCCCAGCGCATCCGCGCACGTTGGCCGCAGGGCCGCGCGATCATGTTCGGCCATATCGCCGACGGCAACCTGCATCTGTTCGTGCAGCCGGACAGCGCGGATGCGGACCATGCTGCAAGTGACGAGGCGGTTTACGGCCCGCTCAAGGCCATCGGCGGTTCGGTGTCGGCCGAGCACGGCATTGGCGTCGAAAAGCGCGGCTGGCTCGGCTGGAGTCGCAACGCGACCGAACTCGCCCTGATGCGCACGCTCAAGCGCGCACTCGACCCCCGGAACCTGCTCAACCCCGGGCG
Organism: uncultured Azoarcus sp.; assembly: GCA_964435845.1. Lineage (GTDB taxonomy): Bacteria > Pseudomonadota > Gammaproteobacteria > Burkholderiales > Rhodocyclaceae > Azoarcus_F. The sequence continues at coordinate 14,286 of CAYTAY010000022.1, read as the reverse complement.
GGTGATCGAACTCTGATCCGGGTGTCCGGGGCCCGGGTTTCTAGGTTCATGGGTTTCCAGCGCACTGCAGCGCCGGAAGCCCATGAATACGCCACTCATGCGGTCTTCGGTGTCAGTGCCGAGGTGATCGAAGGCGGTACGATCGGCCGCAGGTGAGCCGCTAGGTGCGCCACGTGGCGGTCGGCTGCCGGCGCGTGGCGGGCTGGGGCTGGTCTGAGCCGGTGTTCAGGCGTCGTCCAGCAGCGCTACCTTGAAGCGCCCGTCCGCCGTGTGATCGATAATGCGCAACCGTGCCCCGGCGATGACGGGCGTGCCGCTCTCTGCGTTGTAGGTGGTGTCGCCGACCCTGATCCGCCCCCGCCCCCCGTTGAAGTCGTCGACCGCCTCGACCTGGCACCCGATCAGGGCGTCGCGTTCGCGGTTGAGCGTGGTCGCGGTGGCACTGATACGGCCCGTGCGCTGGATCGCGAAGCCGATGCCGATCGAGCCGAGCATCGCGAGGGCGAACACCAGCAGTTGCCAAGCCATCGGCAGTTCCGGCGCGACCAGCACCGACAGCCCGACGATGACCGCGGCTAGCCCGATCCACAGCAAAAAGACCCCTGGTGCGACGATCTCGAGGCCGACCAGGATCGCACCGACGATGACCCAGGGCCAGGGCGAAACGAAGAGCGGCGCGAGTGCGTTCATCGTGGGTCCGTGTGCTCAGCTCAGCCCTTGTCGGCCTGGGTCTGGCGGATCAGTTCGGTGACACCGGCCACCGCGCCCGCGACGCCGCTCGCCTCCAGCGGCATCAGTACCAGCTTGGAATTCGGTGCGGTTCCGATCTGGTTGAGCGCCTCGACGTATTTCAGGCCCAGAAAATACTGCACCGCCTGGATATCACCTGCGGCGATCGCCTTGGAGACCATCATCGTCGCCTTGGCTTCGGCCTCGGCTTCACGCTCGCGCGCCTCGGCGTTGAGGAAGGCCGCCTCGCGATCGCCCTCGGCACGCAGCACTGCGGCGCGCTTTTCACCTTCTGCGGCGAGAATTTCGGCTTCGCGCTTGCCATTCGCCTCGGTGACTTGCGCGCGCCGGCGCCGCTCGGCGGTCATCTGCAGATTCATCGCGTCCTGCAACTCGGACGACATCTTGAGATCGCGGATCTCGATGCGGACGATCTTGATGCCCCAGGGATTGGTCGCCTCGTCCACCACGCTGAGCAGTATTTCGTTGATCTTCTGCCGGTTCGACAAGGTGTCGTCGAGGTCCATCGAGCCGATGACCGAACGCAGGTTGGTGGTGGTGAGGTTGACGATGGCGTCTTCGAGGTGGCGTACCTGGTAGGCTGCGCGGGCGGCGTCGTCGATGCGGAAGAACACCACGCCGTCAGCGATCACTGCCGCGTTGTCCTTGGTGATCACGGTTTGCGCCGGAACGTCGAGGACCTGTTCCATCACGGTCAGTCTGCGCCCGATCTGGTCGATGAAGGGCACGATCAGCCGCAGGCCGGATTCCAGCGTGTGGGTGTAACGACCGAAACGCTCCACGGTCCATTTCTCGCCCTGAGGTACCGTCTTGATGCCGGCGAAGATCAGCGCCATCACGATGATGGCGACAATGCCCGCGAAAATCAGAAAACCATCCATCACCTGCTCCCGACCCAAAGTCGCGAGTGTAACAGCCGAGGCGTCGCCCGTCCGTGAAAATGCATGCTACATAAAATCGCTCCAGGTCGCGTGTCCCGGCAGTGAGCCGCTGGCGACTCAGGCGCTTTGATACAAGTGGCAGGAGGGGGTCAGTTGCAGAAGGGCCACACCTGCCAGAACTGGCGGCAGCGGAATTCCGCCTCGCACTGAACGAGCTGCTGGGCATAGGTCGCCGACAGCGCACTCACCTCTCTCGCGGCACGCTGCACCTGCGGTTTGGCCTGCCAGGTGCCGCGTCGGTAACCACCCTGGCCTTCATGGTAGGCAAGGTAGAGATGCTCCGCATTCTGCAGCGAGATCCCGAGTTGGGTGTGGGTGCGGCGGTTATACCAGCCGATGAAGTCGGTCGCGTGCTTCATGTGGGTGCGTCTCGCAGCGAGGCTGCCGGCTTCCTGCCGGTATTCGTTCCACACAGGGTCCTGCGCCTGGGCGTAGCCGTAGGATGACGAAGGTCGAGCGGCGGGGATGATGCCGAAGATGCGGTTGCGCGGTGGCCGGACATGGCTGCGGAACGACGACTCGCGCTGTATGAAGGCCATCTGGGTCGCGATCGGCGTGCCCCATTTGCGTTCGGCGTCGCGGGCGTAGTCGTACCATTTGGGGTTTTCGCGGAAAATCTCGCAGAGGTTGCGCTGGTTGTCGGGCGGCGAAGGTGCCATCATTGCGCAACCTCCAAGTGCGAGGCACACCGCGACCAGCGCGGGCCATGTCGCCCATCTCGAAAGCGACCCGGATGCCGTTCCGGGCAAGCGTGCAGAAGGTCCGTCCATGGTCGAATGCTACAACAGGCTGCCGATGTCGGCACCAGTCTTGCGTCACGCAAGACGACGGGTCTAAGCTGATGGGCTGGTCGTGCGACGACCCAAAGACACAGGAGACAGCATGTTCAAGGCAATACTCATCGAAAAGGACGACGCCGGTTATCGCGCCGGCTTGAGCGAACTGGATGCGTCCGCATTGCCCGAGGGCGATGTCACGGTAAAGGTCGCGTATTCCACCCTGAACTACAAGGACGGACTTGCGATCACCGGCAAGGGTCCGGTGGTGCGCAAGTTCCCGATGGTGCCCGGCATCGATCTCGTGGGCACGGTCGAGGAGAGCACCCATGCGGATGTGAAGATCGGGGATGTGGTCATCCTCAACGGCTGGGGGGTGGGTGAGAACCACTGGGGAGGACTGGCACAGCGTGCCCGGCTCAAGGGCGACTGGCTGGTGCCACTGCCTTCGGCCCTCACCCCGCGCCAGGCAATGGCGATCGGCACCGCCGGCTACACTGCGATGCTGTGCGTGATGGCACTGGAGCGCCACGGCGTGACGCCCGATCGCGGCGAGGTGCTGGTCACCGGCGCGAATGGTGGCGTGGGCAGTGTCGCGATCGCGCTGCTGGCCAGACTCGGTTATACCGTGGTCGCTTCCACCGGCCGGCCGCAGGAGGCGGAGTTTCTCAGGACTCTCGGGGCGACCGAGATCATCGACCGGGCCACCCTGAGCGAGCCGGGCAAGCCCCTGGCCAGAGAGCGCTGGGCCGGCGCGGTCGACACCGTTGGCAGCCACACCCTGGCCAACGTGTGTGCCAGCATGCGTTATCGCGGCACGGTGGCCGCCTGCGGCCTCGCCCAGGGCATGGATCTGCCCGCCACGGTCGCGCCCTTCATCCTGCGTGGTGTCACGCTCGCGGGCATCGATAGCGTGATGGCACCGCGCGAGGTGCGGCTCGAAGCCTGGTCACGGCTGGCCCGCGACCTCGACCCGACCAAGCTCGACATCATCACCAGCGAGATCGGGCTTGGCGACGTGCTCGACACCGCACGCAGGCTGATCGACGGCCAGGTACGCGGTCGGGTCGTGGTCGACGTCAACCGCTGATACTTGGGGGGGGCGAGAATGAGTCATCCGATCAGCCGCTTCGCGGTACCCGATCTCGCCGATGTGCCCGAGGACGTACGAGCGCGCATTCTCGCGGTGCAGGAGAAGGCGGGTTTCGTGCCCAATGTCTTTCTGATGCTGGCCCATCGCCCAGCGGAGTTTCGCGCCTTCTTCGCAATGAGCAATCGCCTGGTGCACCTTGCCGGAACGCCGCCGAACGAGTCGTTCTACCTCATGGGGCGGGTACCGAAGCAATGACTCGAGAAAACCGACGTCCGGGCAATGGCGCCTGTTCCGGCGGGAGTTGAGGCGTGATCAATTGGCTGACAGGAATGTTCAGCAGGGTCGTGATCGCTCTGCTTTGGCTGTTGCACTGGCTTCCCCTGCCGGTGCTCGCGCTAGTCGGGCAAACCGTCGGCCTTTGCCTCTATGCGTTTGTGGGGAGGCGACGGCGCATCGCTCGGGTCAATCTTGCGTTGTGCTTCCCCGAGGCGTCCGGGCGTGAACGGGAGCGCCTCTCGCGCGCGCATTTTCGCATGTTGGGTCGCAGCATCGTCGAGCGTGGCCTGCTGTGGTGGGCGGGCCCGCAACGCCTCGCGCGACTCTTGCGCCTAGAAGGTGCCGACAAGGTGCGTGCGCTGCTCGACTCGGGCCGTCCGGTGATCATGATGACACCCCACTTCGTCGGACTCGATGCCGGCGGCACCGCTATGACGATGCGTTTCGATCTCGTCAGCATTTATGCGAGACAGAAAAACCCGGTGTTCGATCGCTGGTTGCTGCGTGGACGCAGCCGTTTTGGCGATCAGTTGCTCCTTCCGCGTGATCAGGGCGCGCGCGCGACGATCAAGGCCATGCGCAGTGGTCGCCCGTTCTATTATCTGCCCGACCAGAACTTCCGTACGCGCGACGCGGTCTTTGCCCCGTTTTTCGGCGTGCAGGCGTGGACGATCACCGCCTTGTCCCGGCTGGCACGTGCAGCCGGCGCGACCGTGGTGAGCTGCACCACGCGGATGCTCGACGGTGGTCGCGGCTACGTCGTCGAGCTCAGCGACCCCTGGCCCGACTTTCCCAGCGACGATGTGATCGCTGACACCGAGCGGATGAATCGTGAGATCGAAGCCCTGGTGCGCAGGCAGCCAGAGCAGTATCACTGGGTGCATCGGCGCTTCAAAACCCGACCGTCGGGAGAGCCCAGGCCCTATCGATGAGACGCGGATGACTGGTGCTCGGGCCGAGGTGGTGTTATTCTCCCTGAATGGGCTTGCCAAAGCGGCGCAATGCTCGCGGGGTGACACGCTGTGCGGTGATCGGAACAGGTCACATCGGACGCTATCACGCCCAGAAATACGCCGGATTGGCCGAGGCGCAACTCGTTGCGGTGGCCGACCAGAATCCGGCGGTGGCAGCGCGCGTGGCGGTCGAGTGTGGTTGCCGAGCGGAGACCGATTACCGCAAGCTGCTCGGCCGCGTGGATGCGGTCAGCATCGCGGTGCCCACCACGCTGCATTTCGAAGTCGCGCGAACTTTTCTTGAGGCCGGTGTCCATGTCCTCATCGAAAAGCCGATCACCAGCACGGTCGATGAGGCGCGCATCCTGAATTCGATCGCGGCCGAGAAGGGCGTGGTGCTTCAGGTCGGGCATCTCGAACGCTTCAATGCCGCCCTGCTGGAACTGAGCGGGCGCGAACTTGCCCCCTTGTTCATCGAAGCGCATCGCCTCGCACCCTTCCATCCGCGCGCGACCGATGTCGATGTCGTGCTTGACCTGATGATCCACGATATCGACATCGTCCTGGATCTGGTGCGCGTGCCGATCAGTTCGATCGCAGCATCGGGCGCGCGTGTCCTGTCGGGCACGATAGACATCGCCAATGCGCGCATCGAGTTCGAGAACGCTTGCGTCTGCAATCTCACCGCGAGCCGGGTCAGTGCGAAGACCGAGCGCAAGATGCGCATTTTCGCCGATGAAGCCTATTTTGTGATCGACTTCCACAAGCGCGGGTTGCGGGTGCACCAACTTGGCGGCCTTGAGGCGTTTCCCGGCATTCCCGAGATCGTCACCGACGAACGCGGCTTCGGCGAGCACGATGCGCTGAGGGAGCAGATTGCCGCCTTCGTCGATGCTGTCCGCAACGGGACGGGCGTGAGGGTCTGCGGCAGCCAGGGTCAACAGGCACTCGAAGCCGCAATGCATATTGCCGGACTCGTTCGGCGGTCGGCGCTCAGGCTCGGAAGGGCGATGCGCGGCTCGCGGTCAATTCACGGAGGACTGGACAGATGTCCCTGAAGGTTCCGATGGTCGACCTGCAGCTCCAGTATCAAGCTCTGCGGGAGGAGATCGACGCCGAAGTCGCACGAGTGCTTCGTAGCGCGCGCTTCATCCTCGGGCCCAATGTCAGTGCGTTCGAGGAAGAAGTCGCCACTTACCTCGGCGCCGAACATGCGGTGAGCTGCGCGTCCGGCACCGATGCGCTGCATCTGGCCCTGCGGGCGGCCGGCATTGGGCCGGGAGACGAAGTCATTACCACGCCATTCACGTTCATCGCGACCGCCGAGGCGATCTGCTACGTGGGCGCGACTCCGGTGTTCGTCGATATCGACCCGCGCACCTTCAACATCGATGTCGTGCAGGTCGAGGCGGCCTTGAGCGAGCGCACTGCGGCAGTGCTGCCAGTGCATCTCTTTGGTCAGCCTGCCGACATGAAGGCCTTGCGGGCACTGTGCGACGCTCACCGACTTTGGTTGATCGAGGACTGCGCCCAGTCCTTCGGGGCCCGCGCCGAGGGTGGTGCCTGCACCGGAACCATCGGCGAGTTCGGCTGCTTCAGTTTTTTCCCGAGCAAGAATCTCGGCTGCTATGGCGACGGCGGATTGGTCACGACATCATCACAGGCCATGGCCGAGTGCCTGAGGAAACTGCGCAATCACGGCAGCAGTGCCCAGTACGAGCATGACTTTGTCGGCTACAACAGCCGCCTCGACGAGATCCAGGCCGCGGTACTGCGCGTCAAGTTGCGTCATGTCGACCGTTTCAACGCCGGCCGACGGGATGTCGCGCGGAAATACGATGCGCTGCTCGAAGGGCTGCCGTTGCGGCTACCGTATCGCGACCCGCGGGTCACCCACGTGTTTCACCAGTACACCCTGCTCTGCGAGAAGCGTGAACTCGCCATGACGGCCCTGAAGACTGCCGGGATCGGCTGCGCGGTCTACTACCCGCGCCCACTGCACCGGCAGCAGGCGTTCGTATCAGCGGCTGCCGGCGTCTCGCTGCCGGTCACCGAGGCGGTCGCCCGAAGCTGCCTGTCCCTGCCGATGTATCCCGAACTGAGCGAGGCTCAGGCTCGTCGGGTGGCCGAGGTGCTGGCAAGCGCGCTCTAGGGCCTTCAGGCCTGGTTTCAGCGTCGGGTGTTGACGTAGCCCACGCTGGCCTGGGGGGCGTTGTTGACAATGTCCCAGCCGATGGTCGCGGCGCCGCTGTCGAAGGTGCGGCCAACCCCGAGATCCACGCCGACGCGGTTGGTGGCCGGGTAGTAGGTGGTGCCGAGTGAGCCGACGGTGCGGTTTTCGCGATCCGAAGTCAGCACCTTCACCGAGACGCCGAAGCCGCTGTTCATGCTGAAATTCACGCCGAACATCACACCCGGTCCCGCGTGGGCGAGGCTCATCGAAGACAGCAGGGCGAGGCCGATAATCGCTTTGCGCATCATGTACTCCTGATAATCGTTGCTCGAAAACAATACCCGCATCAGGTCTTGTGTTCAAGCAAAAGATGCTGTCAATTGATATTAAAAGCAAGGTATTGGCATCGATATTGCAGAATCCACTTTTATTTTGGAGGCGACTGTCGGCAGCTCCGGCGTTCGTGTCGCGAGCGCATGCCTGGACGGGGTGGTGCAGGCCTCGCCGTGCTCGTTGCGCTCCTCGTGCAAGGCGTCGAGTTGGACGCGGCGCTGGAAGCGGTGAGCGTCGAACTCGCACGGCATGAGGGCCATGGCGAGACCCTCAAGGCCATCCATCATGCCCGCAAGCTCGCCGGAAACGGGCCGGGCTCCGTGGACATGCTCGTTCAGCTCGGTCAGGGCTGGGTCGCGGAAGAAACCC
>CAYTAY010000022.1:0-6522 GCA_964435845.1 uncultured Azoarcus sp. | reverse complement strand
TGCGCCACTGATTGATGGACAATGCCCAGGATGCTGGGGGACCAGCAATAAGGATGGGCCTCGCCCGATGATCAAGCTCGAAGATCTCCAGACGCACGCCGCAGTCCGAGGCATTCTGCCCGACACGATCGTTACGGTCGTCAGTGTCCAGTGGTTCGGGTCCGACGCGCTGCAACTGACCTACAAGACATCGAAAGGCGAGCTTGACCATGAAATCCTGTATCGGGACGACGAGCCGCGCCTGGACCTTGTCGAGCTCGGTCGGCCGTGGAGCTTCGATGGCGATGGAGCGCTGTTTCGGCTGGTATCCGAGGCTCAGCGCATCCGCCTTGCCCACCTGTTCGACCCGGTGCTGGCCGTCCATACGTCCGTCGTCGATCCGTTGCCGCACCAGATCACTGCGGTCTATGAGGCGATGCTTCCGCGCTTGCCGCTTCGCTTCCTGCTGGCCGACGACCCGGGGGCGGGCAAGACCATCATGGCGGGGCTGCTCATCAAGGAACTCGTCGCTCGTGGGGACCTGCAGCGTTGCCTGATCGTGTGCCCGGGGAGTCTGGCCGAGCAGTGGCAGGACGAACTCTACCGGCGCTTCCACCTCCCCTTCGAGATCCTCACCAACGACAAGCTTGAAGCCGCAAGAACCGGCAACTGGTTCCTCGAGACCAATCTCGTGATCGCGCGTCTCGACAAGCTCTCGCGCAACGAGGAGGTGCAACACAAGCTCCAGGCGCCGGATTGCCGGTGGGACCTGGTCGTGTGTGACGAAGCCCACAAGATGTCAGCCACCGTATTCGGCGGCGAAACCAAATACACCAAGCGCTATCGCCTTGGCCAGTTGCTTTCGACACTCACGCGTCATTTCCTGCTCATGTCGGCAACGCCGCATAACGGAAAGGAGGCCGATTTCCAGCTCTTCATGGCGCTGCTCGATGGGGACCGCTTCGAAGGGCGTTTCCGCGATGGCGTACATTCTGCGGATGCGTCCGATCTGATGCGCCGCATGGTCAAGGAGAATCTGCGCAAGTTCGATGGCACGCCCCTGTTCCCCGAGCGAATTGCCTACACGGTGCCGTACCACCTGTCGCCCGAGGAGTCCGCGCTTTACCGGGCCGTCACGGACTATGTGCGCGACGAGTTCAACCGTGTCGAGGCGCTGCAAAACGACAAGCGGGCCGGCACCGTAGGTTTTGCCCTCACCATTTTGCAGCGCCGGCTGGCCTCGTCGCCCGAGGCCATCCATCAGTCCTTGCGCCGCCGCCGCGAACGATTGGAAAGCCGGCTGCGGGAGTTCGAGATCCTTGATCGCGGAGGCCAGGCCGCGTCGATTCTGGCGTCCGCCATGCCCATTCTCGATGCGGACGACATCGATGACCTCGAAGACATGCCGGAAGAAGAAGCGGTACAGCGAGAGGAAGAGATCCTCGACCAGGCGACGGCCGCACGCTCCATCACCGAACTGCGGATCGAGATCGGGACGCTCAAGAGCCTCGAAACGCAGGCCCTCGCAGTGCGCCGAAGTGGCAATGACACCAAGTGGCGTGAACTGTCCAACCTGCTGGCCGAAATCTTCGCGCCGGGGACGAATGGGCGCCATGTGGCGGAGCCGGAAAGGCCGTATGGGTCCGGCGATATTCCGCCGCCCAAGGGCTCCCCGCACCAGAAGCTGGTCATATTCACCGAACACCGCGATACGCTCAATTACCTCGCGGACCGCATCACCCGATTTCTCGGGCGCAGCGAGGCCGTCGTCATCATTCACGGTGGCGTGGGCAGGCAGGACCGCCTCAATGTACAAAAGGCGTTCAGGCACGATCCGGCCGTCCGGGTGCTGCTCGCGACCGACGCCGCGGGCGAGGGTATCAACCTCCAGCGCGCACACCTGATGGTCAACTACGACCTGCCATGGAACCCCAACCGGCTGGAGCAACGCTTCGGTCGTATCCACCGGATCGGTCAGACCGAGGTCTGCTATCTGTGGAATCTGGTTGCCGACGATACCCGCGAGGGGGACGTCTATCGCAAGCTCCTGGAGAAGCTCGAGCAGGCGCGCCAGGCGCTTGGGGGTCAGGTGTTCGACGTGCTTGGCAAGCTGGCCTTCGAGTCGGACGGCAAAGTCATGTCGCTGCGCGATCTGCTCATCGAAGCCATTCGCTATGGGGAGCGGGACGACGTCAAGGCGTACCTGAGCACCGTGCTCGATAGTGCGCTGGACAAGGGGCACCTGCAGTCGCTGCTCGACGAGCATCAGCTTGCGCACGACAGCATGGATGCCAGCGCGCTCCAGCGCATCCGTGAAGACATGGAGCGCGCGGATGCACGTCGCTTGCAGCCGCACTACATCGAGTCGTTCTTCCTCGAAGCCTTCAAGCAAATGGGCGGCAACGCCAAGCCTCGGGAGCCGCGTCGCTTCGAGATCACCCATGTACCCGCCCCGGTGCAGCACCGCGACCGTCTCATCGGCACCGGCGAGCCGGTCCTGCCACGCTACGAACGCATCGCCTTCGACAAGTCGCTGATCGCCCCGCAGGGGCAACCGTTGGCCGCATTCGTGTGCCCCGGGCACCCCTTGCTCGACGCCGTCATCGACCTGACCCTGGAGCGCAATCGCGATCTTCTCAAGCGGGGCGCGATCCTCGTTGACGAGCAGGACGAAGGAATGGAGCCGCGCATCCTGTTCTATCTCGAACACGCCATCCAGGACGCAAGCCTCACGCATGCCGGCGACCGCCGGGTGGTTTCCAAGCGCATGCTGTATGTGGAAATGGATTCCACAGGCGTCACGCGGCATGTCCAGTATGCCCCCTACCTGGACTACCGCCCCTTGTCGGCTTCGGAGCCAGGCTGCGACGCGATCCTCGACCGCCCCGAATGCCAATGGATCGCGCATGGCCTGGAGCAGAAGGCCGGGACGTATGCCGTCGCCCGGGTCGTTCCCGAACATCTGGCAGAGGTGCGCCGGCACAAGCTCGAACTGATCGCCAAGACCGAAGCGGCGGTGAAGGACCGCCTGACCAAGGAAATCACCTACTGGGACCATCGCGCCGAAGAACTCAAGCACCAGGAGCAGGCAGGCAAACCCAACGCCCGGCTCAATTCGGGTGAGGCGCGCAAACGTGCCGACATTCTTCAGGGGCGCCTTCAGAAGCGGCTCGAAGAACTCAAGCTCGAGGCCCAGCTATCGCCTCGGCCGCGCGTGGTGCTGGGGGGGCTGCTGGTGGTTCCGATCGGCCTGATCCGGGCCATGTCGGGCCAACAGGGCGCGGCGCAAGGCATGCCCGTCGATACGCAGGCGAGCGCGGCGCGTGCCCGCGCCATCGTCATGGAGATCGAGCGCCAGCTCGGGTACGAGCCAACCGATCGGGAGTTCGACAAGCTCGGCTACGACATCGAGAGCCGGGTCCCCGGTACCGGCAGGCTGCGCTTCATCGAGGTCAAGGGACGGGTATCCGGGGCCGAGACGATCACGGTGACGCGCAACGAGATCCTGTATTCCCTCAACAAGCCGGACGATTTCATTCTCGCGATCGTCGAGTTCACCGGCACTGACTCCCACACCGTGCACTACCTGCGCGAACCGTTTCGTCGTGAGCCCGATTTCGGCGCCTGCAGCGTCAATTACGGCTTTGCCGATCTGCTGGCACGGGCACAGACACCAGGGTGAATCTGCCCAACTTGAACTGCACGCATTGCAGATGTAAAGTAAGAATGTAATGCCATCCTTACTGGAGAGCGCCATGCTTGCTGTTGCAAAAATCACTGCCAAGGGTCAAACCACCATCCCGCAGGATGTGCGGGAGGCGATGCACGTATCGGCGGGCGACCTCATCGCCTGGGAAGTCGGCGCCGACGGCACGGCGACGGTGCGCCGCGTGCAACCGCTCGACCTGGACTACCTGCGCGCCGTCGAAGGCACGCTCTCCGAATGGGCCGGCAGCGCCGACGAGGAAGCCTACCGTGGTCTTTGAGCGCTTCACGGTAGTACGTGTGCCGTTTCCCTTTACCGACCGCAACGCCACCAAGAACCGCCCGGCGCTGGTACTCTCCGCTGCCGCCAGCTTCAACACCCCGTCCGGTCATTCGGTGATGGCGATGATTATCTCGCAGGGCAACGCCCCGTGGCCGCTCGACTGCCCGATTGCCGACCTAACAGCAGCCGGCTTGCCTGCCCCTTCGCTGGTGCGCTTCAAATTGTTCACGCTCGATCATCGGCTCGTGCGCGGCGAACTCGGAAAACTCTCGGCGACCGATACCGCCAGCGTTCGCAAGGGCTTGGCCCATCTGCTGGAAGGCGCCCGATGACCTACAAGAAGAAACTCATCGAAGTCGCCCTCCCGCTCGAAGCCATCAACAAGGCCAGCGCGCGCGAGAAATCCATCCGCCACGGTCACCCGAGCACGCTGCACCTGTGGTGGGCGCGGCGGCCGCTGGCGGCGGCGCGGGCGGTGATTTTTGCGCAGATGGTGGACGATCCGTCGTCGCATCCGGATCTGTTTCCCCCCGGGAAGGCGCAGGACAAGGAGCGCCAGCGCCTGTTCCGCATCATCGAGGAACTGGTGAAGTGGGAGAACACCACCAACGAGGGTGTGCTGCAGCAGGCGCGCGACGAGATCTGGCAGAGCTGGCGCTACACCTGCGCCGAGAACGCCGATCATCCACGCGCCAAGGAACTGTTCGACCGGCACGTGCTGCCCGCCTTCCACGACCCCTTCGCCGGCGGCGGCGCGCTGCCGCTCGAAGCGCAGCGCCTCGGGCTGGAGAGCTATGCCAGTGACCTCAACCCGGTTGCGGTTCTGATCAACAAGGCCATGATCGAGATCCCGCCAAGGTTTGCCGGGCTTGCGCCCGTCAATCCAGAAAGTAGGAAGCAGGAAATAGGAAATAGGGAGGGCGGGGATGCACTTCAGGGAGTTGATTGTCTGGCAGAAGGCGATGGAAGTGGCGAGGGAGGTTTATCGTCTGGCGCCATTGCTGCCGAGGGAGGAGACCTACGGAATGAGATCGCAGATAACGCGGGCGGCGGTATCCATTCCCTCGAACATTGCGGAGGGATGGGGGAGAGAGTCGGAGAAGGAGAAAGCGCAGTTCTTGGCGATAGCGCAAGGCTCGTTGGCGGAACTGGACACCCAAATGACGCTTTGCGAACAAATTGCTTGGTTTCCGGAGGCGGAGACGCTCCAAATGAGATCAGCAATGAGCGAAGTCGGAAAAATGCTGACCACCATGCGCAAAAAACGACGCTGACCCCTACTTCCTATTTCCTATTTCCTGCTTCCTACCGCGGGGCCGAAGGCCTCGCAGCAGACGTGCGCTACTACGGCCAGTGGATGCGCGACGAGGCGGAGAAGCGCATCGGCCACCTCTATCCCAAGGTCGAGGTCACGGCGGAGATGGCCAGGGAGCGGCCCGACCTGAAGAAATACGTCGGCCAGAAACTGACTGTCATCGCCTGGCTGTGGGCACGCACGGTGAAGAGCCCCAACCCGGCCTTTGCCAATGTCGCGGTGCCGCTCGCCTCGACCTTCATGCTGTCCGCCAAGGCCGGCAAGGAGGCGTATGTCGAGCCGGTGATCGAAGGCGGCGGCTACCGCTTCACGGTGAAGACGGGCAAGCCGAAGGATGCGGAAGGAGCGAAGAACGGCACCAAGCTGTCACGCGGGGCGAATTTCAAGTGCCTGATGTCGGACACGCCAATGGCTGGCGACTACATCAAGGCTGAGGGCAAGGCTGGGCGCATGGGTGCGCGGCTGATGGCGATTGTCGCCGAGGGTGAGCGCGGACGGGTCTACATTGCAACGACGCCGGACATGGAAGCCATCGCTCTGACGGCGCGGCCGAAGTGGAAGCCCGAGACACCGTTGCCTGACGACCCACGCAACTTCTGGACGGTGCAGTACGGGCTGAAAACCTACGGCGACCTCTTCACCCCCCGCCAACTCGTGGCGCTGACGACCTTCTCCGATCTGGTGGCCGAAGCGCGCGAGCGGGTGAAGGCGGACGCCATCGCCGCCGGCCTGCCCGACGACGGACTCGCCCTCGCCAAAGCCGGCGCTGGCGCGACGGCGTATGCGGATGCGGTTGGGGTGTATTTGGCGTTTGCGCTGAGTCGATCTGCTGATCGTGGCTCGACCATCTGTTCGTGGGACAACAGTCCGAAGATGGAGGCGTTGCGCAATACCTTTGGTCGTCAGGCGATTCCTATGGTTTGGGACTTCGCTGAAGGCAATCCATTTTCGGAGTCCAGCGGAAACTGGATGAACAATGTGGAGTGGGGCGCGAAGGCCGTCGCGAACATGCCAGGCACGGCACGCGGCAACGCACAGCAGTTCGATGCGACAAGTCAATCTTTGAGTGCTGGTAAAGTCATCTCCACCGACCCTCCCTACTACGACAACATCGGCTACGCTGACCTCTCGGATTTCTTCTACGTCTGGCTGCGTCGCTCTCTACGTCCGGTCTTTCCCGATCTGTTTTCCACCCTCGCCGTGCCCAAGGCCGAGGAACTGGTGGCGACCCCTTACCGCC
>CAYTAY010000021.1:20389-25464 GCA_964435845.1 uncultured Azoarcus sp. | reverse complement strand
CGCCCTGATTCAGATCGATGCGATCGTCTCGAACGCCGAAGGCACGCCTCCAATGGTTTAAGGGTGGCGGGTGCGACGCGAATCACGCTGGCATCGGTGTGTTCGCGCGTCCGGTTAAACCCCCCGGTTGCAGGCAGAGATTGGGTCGTCTCGAGCAAAAATCGAGATGACCCTTTTCACGGTTCGGATCGGTTCGATTCATGTGGGCTGAGCGGCGGGTCAGTCTTTCCGTGGGACGACAACAAAGACGTCCTTGTCACCCCAGTGCCCGAGCAGAATCTGCGCTACGCGTTGCTGCCATAGTTGTCCAAACAGTCTGCGCTCGGTGACGGTTGCCTCGCCGTTGAGGCAGCGCCGCAACAGGGTGGGCATTTCGGCTGCCGCCGGTACCCGCGACAAGTCAGCCTGGGCATCGACGCAGGCACCATTGTCAAGGCGGGTGAAGCGCAGCGCGAGCGGCTGGTCCGCCCCGAAACGCTGAAGGTCGCGCCGCACGAATTGATCGGCAAGACCTTTGAAACCACCTTGCTGCGCAGCACCGCTGAGTAGCCCCAGCACGCTGGCGATGACGCCGGTCACGCCTGCCTCCAGTGGCTGAGCGAAGTCGATTCTTACCCCACCGCGCTCGGGCAGCTCATCCGGATAAAGTGTGCTCAGCGAGTGGTAACCCAGAGCATAGGCCGATGCGACTGTGGGGCAGGAATGGCCGGCAAGCTTCACCGCATCCTCGAAACCATACTCGAGGATGCCGTGTTCGGCTGCGCCGAGAAATTCAGCCAAGGGGTCACGTACGCGTAGGCGCGGTACGCTCGAATAGAAGGCGGGTAGCGTCATTCTGATTTGCTCCTGAAGCATGGGCGAAGCCGCTTGGTGTGAAGGGCGCTCGAAAGCGGCGCAGAGGCAGTCAGGCGGGGGTTGGAGCGTCAGAGCTTATATCGCTGCCGCGACGCGGCATTGATGCTTGTCAATCGGTGTGCGGGGCGATAGTCAGGTCGGGCATCGAAGCATTTGGTACATTGCCATGTCTGCCCCCTTTGCCCAGGAATTCCGATGCTCTACTCAACGCTCAAAACACTCCATTTGCTGGCCATCGTCGTGTGGATCGGCGGCATGGTGTTTTCGCACTTCTTCCTGCGCCCCGCGGTCGCTCAGCTCGAGCCTGCGCTGCGGATGCCACTCATGCACGATGTGCTCGGCCGCTTCTTCCAGGGCGTGCTTGCTGCCTCGTTGTTGACGCTGGTCACCGGTGTGTGGATGCTTGGCCGCGTGGCCAAACAGGTGGTGCAAGCCGGCGGCAGTTTCGAAATGCCGCTCTTCTGGACCATCATGGCGGTGCTTGGCGTCTTGATGGTTGCGATCTTCGGGCACATCCGGTTCGTACTCTACAAGCGGTTGGGCCGCGCGGTTGCGGCCGCCGAGTGGAGTGCCGGGGGGGCCGCCCTGAGGCAGATCCGCAACTGGGTCGCGGTCAATCTGGGCCTTGGCGTGCTCGTATTGCTCGTGACGCTGCTGCGCTGGCCGGTCTGAATCGTTCGCGATTGGAGGAGAAGGGGGCAGGGCTATCCTTGTGGAGAACCCTGTGATGCTCGACTCCTGCCAGTGGAGACACGCTCGCCTCAAGCCTGCTTGCTGGTGGGGAGCGTGATCGTAAAGATGGTTCTCGTTGAATCGGATTCGAGCTCAATGTGGCCGCCGTGCGCCTCGACGATCGAGCATGCTGTTGAAGGCTTCGACCAGTTCGCGCAGCTTGGCTGGTGCGGCGCGCGCTGGCCGATTCCCTCGCTGGATGTGCCGCGCTACCTGGGCATCTGGTATGAAGTCGCGAAATACCCCAATCGCTTCCTGAGAAAGTGCGCAAGCGACACCCGAGCGATCTACAGTCAGAGGTGGCGGTCTCGGACTGCAGGCGCGGGGGGCGGTGGCTGGCGCGACGGTGGCCGTCAGAGTAGCCAGGGTCTGAGCGCCGCGATCAGCTCGGCGACCCGGGCGTCGAATTTGTCCAATAGCGATTCCAGTGCGTCGTCGCCGTGATCGATGGCTGGCTCGGTCTTGCGGGCGAGTTCCATGGCCGGGAAGGCGCATGAGCCGGCGCAGATGCGTGGGGTGGCAGTGGGTTCAGTTCGCTACCGCAGCGGCTTACTTGCCGGCTTCGTCCGGTTTGGCCATGCCGTCGCCATCGGCACGCGTGGCTTCTGGATCTTCTCCATCCTGCGCTTTTGGCGCCGGAACTGCAGGCGCTGGCCGATCAACCAGGGCTATTCGAGCCGGTGGGGCCTCGCCCCGCTGGTCTCCGCCAAAGTAAAGCGTCATATGCGGGAACGGAATCTCGATGCCCGCCGCGTCGAAGTGCCGCTTCACGAGACGGTTGTATGCCCGGCCCAGGCTGAACTGCGCACCGGCAAGCGTTTTGATCCGCACGCGGATGTTGACCGAGCTGTCGGCCAGCGCGGTCACGCCATGTACTTCGAGGGTTGGATCGAGAATTTTCTCCCGCTGTTCCGGATCCTCCAGCAACTCGTCGAAGGCAGCATGCAGATGGGCGATCACGTTGTCGATATCCTCGCGATAAGCGACACCATAATCGCCGACATGGAAGCCATAGTCGCGCATGAAGTTGGACACGGTACCGACCGACGAAAACGGCAGCAGATGGTAGGTGCCCGACAAGTCGCGCAGGCCGAGCGAGCGGATCGTCATGCGCTCGACCGTGCCGGTGGTGCCGCCGGCGGTGACCACGTCGCCGACGTTGATAGCATTTTCGAGCTGGATGAACACGCCAGTGATGACATCTTGTACCAGCTTTTGCGCGCCGAAACCGATTGCCAGACCCAGGACCCCGGCACCGGCCAGCAGGGGTGCGATGTTGATGCCGATTTCGGCCAACACCACCATCACGGTGAGCACCACCAGCACGATCGCAATCGCGTTGCGGAAGATCGTCAGCAGGGTGCGCGCGCGCGGATTCGGTTCGCCCAGCCCGCTCTGCGGATTGAGCCGGAACTCGATCCAGCTCGCGACGACCAGCCAGGCCAGCAGCGCCATCAAGACGATCAGCACGACCGAAACAGCCCGGCCGAGCAGTTGTGCGCCGGCATCGGATGCCATCCACGCGCCGAGATCGAATGCGGTCCAGGCATCGATGATGAAGGCGACGACCACCGCGAGGATGGTGAAGCGGGCTATTTTCAGCGCCGTGGGGATATAGGCATTGAGTCTGGCCTCGAGCAGCGGAAACTTGATCCGGAACTCGTCGCTGAGGCGTATGCGGCGCAGGATGACCTGGGTCAGCAAGGCTGCAAGTGCGATGCCGATCACCACGGCGATCAGCGTCTGTCCGGTCGCGGCCAGCATGAAAGGCAGTGCTTGCTCCGGATAAAGAACCGATGTCACCAGTATCGCGACGAGATAGGCGACTACGATGACATGCCAGACTCGTGCTACCAGACCGAGGCTGACGCGGCCGAATTGCGACTGCATTTGCTGTGCCAGCGTCTCCAAGGCGGTCTGGCCCCGTGTGCGGTTCTGCATCACGATCACTGCTGCTTTGAGCAGGGCGGTGAGCATGATCAGGATCGCGACCGCGCGACCCAGTTCAGCGGTCAGGAAGTGGTTGATCAGGGGAACGACCAGCATCAGGCCGTAGCCGACAAAGAACACCATGCGAGAAGACCATATGTACCAGTAGGTCTTCTCCTCCGGCGAGACTTGAAGCAAGCGCAGGTTATCACCGCGGGGCGACAGGAGGATGCGCAGGATTGCGCGGACCAGTTCGACCGCCAGGAAAGCGTTCAGAAAGAGGGACTCCTGGAGGTTGATCTCGCCCGCAGTGCCGAGCACGAACAGGGCAGTCGCGTAGCCCACCAGCCAGGCCAGTGCGATCAGCGTGATGTCAAGCGCGGCGGCGCCAGCAGTCGCGAGGGTTCTGCGCAGCCAGGCCAGCGCCATCGGCGTACCGAGAAGGCGTGCGATGCCGGCCTGGTGATCCAGCGCACGAAATGCGAATCCCGCCATCGAGCCAACCAGACGGAAGACCAACAGCGTAACCACCACCAGAATTGCGAACTCGCCGAGAAGCCAGAGCAACGCACCCGGGTCGGCCTCCATCAGCCGCTGCCAAGATGCACCGATCGCGTGGAATGTGGCGCTGGACTCTCCGACCATGCCCTGTGCGACGTTTTGAGTGTGACCGGCGATCCGTCGAGCGATTGACTCGGGCTGCGAATCTTCGGCCACCGCAGCCGCAGTATCATGCTCGCCTAAACGCCTCAATTGCTCGATCAGCGCGGTGCGCGTTGCCTCGTCCTCGAGCAGGTCTGCGAGCCTCTGATGACCGGCCTGAGACGCCTCGCTCGCATCAGGCTGGGCTGCGAAACTTGTGCCAGCAAAAAACAGGCACAAGGCGAGAAAAACGATGATGTGGCGCATTGTGATAATCCTAGAAACCTCGGTTGGACGTGTTCGAGTGTGCGTCTGGCGCGTCGTCTGGCAAGGCGCGACGACGCGGCATGGTCGCTCCCTGCAAGGAGGAGCAACGCAGCCAGGCGGCGCGCCAGGCGTGCAATCGGGCGCGTAGCGGATTCCCCCGGCGGGTGACCGTCGTCGAAGCTGCGCAGCCCAAGCTCTGTAAGGCATTCGAGGTCATGGAGAGCGATCAACTGAGGTTTCTAGGATAATGATTTCTTGTTTGCTGAAACGGACCGAAGTCTAGCATTTCCCCACAGGAGTCGCTGGAGCTGCGGCTAAATCCGAGTGATCACACGGAGGACTGGCCGACGTCATCGCGGTTACGTTTCGGCGCGGGTTTCCGGGCTTGTGTTGTTGGTCCGGAGACTCGTTCGGCGGGCTGTCACCCGGGAAGGAAACGACCCCAACGCTCGATGGTGCCTGACTTGTCTCGAGCCGCGATCATGAGAAGGCGGGCATCTGCACTTCCGAGCAACGACACCAAAAGGGCAACAAAGACAGCTCGCTCGGTGCGCCAGTTCGTGCTGCCTGGCGCAAGGGAGGGTGTTGAATTAAATTGGTGCCGAGGACGGGACTCGAACCCGTAAGGCTTGCGCCGGCGGATTTTAAGT
>CAYTAY010000021.1:0-20239 GCA_964435845.1 uncultured Azoarcus sp. | reverse complement strand
AACCTTGCGCAGCACGCCGAGGATCTCGGGCGGCAGGTTGTCGGGCAGTTCGACCACGGAGAAGTCGTCGTAGAGGTTGATCTGGCCGATGTAGCGGCTCTCGATGCCCGCTTCGTTGGCGATGGCGCCGACGATGTCCTTGGGGGTGACGGCATGCTCGCGACCGACTTCGATGCGGTAGCGGGCGAGGCGGCCTTCGGAGTAGTCACGGCGGCGCTCGAGGATCTCGGGACGGTTTTCACGCGGCGGGCGTTCGCTGCGCTCCGGGCGAACCGGACGCTCGCCACGTTCGGGCCGACCGGCGCTGCTGGCGATGTCCGGGCCCTGGGATTCGGCCATTCGCAGCGGGCGTTCGCGCTGGGCGAGAAACGCCAGAGCGGCGGCAACTTCGTGCAACTCGCTGCCATCGTTCTCGAATTCGGCGACCACATCCCTGAAAAAGCTGAGATTTTCGCTGGCGATGACTTGTTCGACCTGGTGGCGGAACTGGGCGACCCGACGATCGGCTACCGTTTCGCGCGTGGGCAGCGGCTGCGAGGTGATTTTCTGCCGGGTCGCGCGCTCGATGACCTTGAGCATACGGATTTCACGCGGTGTGATGAAAAGGATGGCGGTACCAGCGCGCCCGGCTCGGCCGGTGCGGCCAATGCGGTGCACGTAGGCTTCGGTGTCGTAGGGCACGTCGTAGTTGATGACGTGGGTGATGCGCGGCACGTCGAGACCACGGGCGGCGACATCGGTGGCGATGACTACATCGAGGCTGCCACGCTTGAGTTGTTCGACCACACGCTCGCGAAGTTGCTGGGTCATGTCGCCGTTGAGTGCGGCTGCGGCGTAGCCGCGCGCTTCGAGTTTGTCTGCGAGTTCGACGGTGGCGGTCTTGGTGCGCACGAAGACGATCGCCGCATCGAGGTCGTCTTCGACCTCGAGAATGCGGGTCAGGGCTTCGAGCTTGTGACCGCCATTGACTTGAAGGTAGCGCTGGTTGGTTGTCGCCACCGTGCTGGTGGCCGAACGGATCTTGATTTCACGTGGGTCGCGCAGGTAGCGGTGGGCTACGCGGCGGATCGGGTCCGGCATGGTGGCCGAGAACAGTGCAGTCTGCCTTTCAGCGGGCGTGTGCTCGAGAATCCATTCGACATCGTCGATGAAGCCCATGCGCAGCATTTCGTCGGCCTCGTCCAGCACCAGTGCGGAGAGGTCTTCGAGGACCAGGCTTTTGCGCTCGATGTGGTCGATGACGCGGCCGGGGGTGCCGACGATGACATGGGCACCGCGCTTGAGCTGGCGAAGCTGCACGACCATGCTCTGTCCGCCGTAAAGCGGCAGGACGTGGAAGCCGGGCAGGTGGTGAGCGTAACGCTGGAATGCTTCGGAGACCTGAATTGCGAGTTCGCGTGTGGGGGTGAGCACCAGCACCTGCGGATTGTGACGCGCGCGGTCGATGCGGTGCAACAGCGGCAGCGCGAAGGCGGCGGTCTTGCCGGTGCCGGTCTGGGCTTCACCCAGAATGTCGTGGCCCTCCATCAGAGGCGGGATGCAGGCAGCCTGGATGGGGGAGGGGGTTTCGTAACCGACCTCGGCGAGCGCACGCAAGAGCGGTTCGGCGAGACCGAGTTGCTGGAAGGATTCGATGTTCGTAGTCATGTAATGCTGGAAACCGAAAAAGGCGAGGTCACGCGCGACATGCGCTGCAAGCGCTGAAGGGGCGGAGATTAACGCCGGGGGGAAGGAGGCATATGCGGGAATCCGCAGTGCGAAGCGTCAGAGTGACGATTTGACCCATAATTGTATCCAAATACCGGATTTACTGCCGGGTTGTTTTAGGTGAATTGGTGGTGTCTGGCGATTGCTGGTTGAATTGTTGCGTTGCAGCAACAATGTTGGACTGCTTTGCAGTGGTTAACGCTGATTCGCGCCTTACGGCGCTCCCACAGGTGTTGGTGGCGACGGTGCCCGGTGCGTGTCCATTGCCCGTGGTGGTGGCGATGCCCGGTGCGTGTCCATTGCCCGTGGTGGTGGCGATGCCCGGTGCGCGTCCATTGCCCGTGGTGGCGACGATGCCCGGTGCGTGTCCATTGCCCGTGGTGGCGACGATGCCCGGTGCGTGTCCATTGCCCGTGGTGGTGGCGATGCCCGGTGCGTGTCCATTGCCCGTGGTGGTGGCGATGCCCGGTGCGCGTCCATTGCCCGTGGTGGCGACGATGCCCGGTGCGTGTCCATTGCCCGTGGTGGCGACGATGCCCGGTGCGTGTCCATTGCCCGTGGGAGCGGCGTAAGCCGCGAAAGGCGAACCCGAGGTGCTTGGGCGTGCCGATTTGATTGTGGCGCCCTAGCTGTCTGTCGGGGTGCGCCGAGCGGTCGTCGCTCGCGACGTGGGAAAGCGAGGTCAGAGTCGCTCGCTTTTGGGGTGCATAGTGGTTCTGTGCAGCGAAAAAGCGGGCAGATATGGATCGCTTCTCCCACTGGCGCAGCAGATCAGTCTCAAGTCCAACAGGCTGCTAGACGCTTGATGACAAACCAAGGTCAGCCCACACGTTACAATCAGGTTCCCGCGATGATGAATCCTTGGCGATAGTCTCTTGATACCTGCCCGCAAATTTTTCAGCCGAGTCGCACGACGCCCCCGAACTGTTGGAACGGATGGTGCCGGCATCCCGGCTGGACTGCTGGCAGCGGTATTGTTGCTTCCTCTGGCGGTACTGGCCGAGGGAGTGTCCCTCGACGTGCGCGGACTCGAAGAAGGGCGCTTGCTTACCAATGTGCGTAATACCGTGCCGGTCCCGAACATCCCATGCGACGCGCCGCGGGCGCGGTTTCAATCTTTTTTGCGCGATGCCGAGGGACGCGCTTTGTCCGCGTTGCGTGCGTTAGGACATTTCAATGCAGTTGTCGACACTCGTATGGACACCACCGGTGATTGCCCTAGACTGGTGTTGGCGATCAAGCCCGGACCTGCGGTACGGTTGGACCGAGTGAATATCC
This sequence comes from uncultured Azoarcus sp., assembly GCA_964435845.1. Classification (GTDB taxonomy): domain Bacteria; phylum Pseudomonadota; class Gammaproteobacteria; order Burkholderiales; family Rhodocyclaceae; genus Azoarcus_F. The sequence continues at coordinate 17,254 of CAYTAY010000021.1, read as the reverse complement.
GTATCGTCGGCCCATTCAACGAAGACCCCTCCGCCGCACGTTTTCGCGAAGGATTGCGGCTGCAGGTGGGGGACGAACTCGATCAGGGCGTGTACGACAGTATTCGGGACGATCTCATCAATCGTGCCAGGGCACGCGGCTATCTCGATGCGCGCTATGTAGAGCGTGAGCTTTGGGTTGATCCTGACCAGAACATTGCCCGGGTGACATTGGTGCTGGAGTCCGGCGGCCGCTATCACTTTGGCGAGATTCGTGCAAACCAGCGCATTCTGGAGCCGCGCTTCTTCAGCCGCCTGATGCCGGTGCGCGAGGGAGACCCATACAGCAGCGATCGCCTGGCAATGATCTCGAGCAGCCTGGCGGCCAGCGGTTATTTTGCCGACGTGCGGGTGCGGCCGGACATCGATGCGCGCAGTGACGCCGAAGTGCCGGTGGATGTGTTGCTCACCGAGCGCGCGCGAACTGCGTACGAGTTTCGCGTCGGCTTTGGCACCGACACTGGCGCACGGGTGCGCGCCGACGTGGATCGCCGGCGGGTGAATCGGCGTGGCCACAAGTGGCGGGCCGGTGTAGGGCTGTCGCAGCGAATCCACTCCATCGACACGATCTACTCGATACCGAAACGCAACCCGCTGACCGACAGCCTCGACATCTACGCCAGACTTCAGCGCGAGGACAACAACGCCATCGTCGCCAGTTCCGGTACGACAGGGGCGCAGTATTCGCAGCAGCGTGGCGACTGGAGTCAGGCGGTGTTTAGCGAGTATGTCTATGAGCGGACCATCTTCGGCAACGAACCGCAGCGGTCGAGTAACTTCCTGCTCGCCGGCATTCGGCTGGGACACCGGAAACTCGATGATCCGCTTTTTCCGACGCGTGGCCACTCCTTCAACCTGAAGCTGCAGGGCGCAGCTGAGTCGCTGATGAGTTCGGCCTCGCTCACGCAGGCCAATGTGAAGGGCGCTTTCGCGTATCCGCTGGGCAGGTCGATTCTCAAGGCACGCGGCGAGTTCGGTACGACCTGGACATCGGATTTTACCGAACTGCCCAAGTCACTGCGCTTTTTCGCTGGCGGCGACAACTCGGTGCGCGGTTACGCCTTCGAGAGCCTTGGCCCGCGCAATGCCGAGGCCAAGGTGGTTGGCGGCCGCCATCTGGTGGTGCTGAGCGTCGAGGCCATGCATCCTGTCGTCGGCAACGACTGGTTCGGTGCCGCCTTCGTCGATGTCGGCAATGCCTTTGACAGCTTTCGTGACATGAATCTCAATACCGGCGCAGGCCTGGGCGTGCGCTGGCGCTCTCCGATCGGCATGATGCGGGTGGATGTCGCGATGCCGTTCAACGGCGCAACGCGTTCGCCACGCCTGCATCTTGGTATCGGGGCGGAGTTCTGAGCATGGCAGGCAAAGCATTCCGTTTCGTTCGGGGGTTTTTACTGGCGTGTCTGCTGGTGCTGTTGCTCCTGGCCGGGGCGGTCGGTTGGCTGCTGGGCAGCGAGTCGGGCGCGCGTTTCGCGCTGGAGCGTGCCCAAGGCGTGGCGCCGCAACTGAGTTTCATACAGGCGACGGGCAGCGTCTGGCGTGGCCTCGAACTCGAACGGGTGCGCTACGCTGACGAGGGTCTGGAATTCGAGGCTGAGCGATTGTGGCTGGAGGTCGCTTGGCCGGCCCTGATTGGCGGCGAGTTGCGTGTGCGCCGGCTGGGTTTGGCCGATGGCAGATTACTGATTCCGGACAGCGAAACCGAGCCGGAGCCGGGCGGTGAGTTCGATCCCGGGGCGATGCTGCCCAAACTGCCGCTTGCGATCCGCATCGATGAGGCGCTGGTGCAGCGTCTGATGGTGGTCATCGGGGTGGATGCCGACCCGCTGGTGCTGGATCGGTTGCAACTGATGGCAAAGGCGGATGCCGATACGCTCGAGATCAGTACGCTGGAAATTGAGCTGGCTGCACCGGTACAGGTGCAGCTTGCCGCTGAGGCGAGGCTTGATCTGGCTGCGCCGCATCTGCTGAGCCTCTCGGCGCGCGGCAATGCCGCGGTGGAGCAGGGGCGGGCCGAACTCGTGCTGTCCTCGTCCGGCTCGCTCGCCATGTTGAGCAGCGCGGGGGAGCTGGTCTGGACTGCGACCGACTTGCCGTCGGCGAACGTACGCTTCGAGGTGACCCACGGTTTCGATTCCGCCCGGATCGAGCAACTCGTCGCCGAGACGCTGGAAGGCAGTCTCTCCCTGCATGGCGAGCTCGCCTGGGCCGATGCGGTGAGTTGGACCCTGCAGGCGCGCGCGCGCGGTCTGCAACTCGGTGAGCTGGTCGAGGCGGTCGAGGGTCCGCTCGACTTCGACCTGACGTCGCAGGGACAGCTGGATGGCGCGGGGCGCCTGAGCCATGAGACCCGACTCTCGGATGCCTCGGTGACCGCTGCCGGTGTCGCACTGCATGACCTGCTGCTAGAGGTGGCTGGCGGGCTGGACCATGCCGAAATCGCGGCCTTCTCGGCTCGCCTGCTCGGTGGTGAGCTCAGTGTGTCTGGTTCGGCGCGGTGGGGTGATGGTATCGGCTGGAAGTTTTCCGCCTCAGGCAGCGAGCTCGACCCGGGGGCGTTCGTCGAGGCAGCGGCCGGCAAGATCGGCTTCAGGCTCGAGAGCGAAGGCGTGCTCGATGACGCCGGGGCGCTCGCGCATACGACCCGGTTCGAGGGCCTCGCGGGCGAGGTGGCCGGGGTGGGCTTCGAAGCTTTGCGTCTGCGGGTCAGCGGCGATCTGGAGCAGATCCGCATCGATGATTTCTCCGGTCGTGTGCTCGGTGCCCGACTCGCCGGAGAGGGCGAGGTGCACCTGGGTGAGCCCCTGGTCTGGGACGTCCGGCTGTCGCTGGACGAGGCGGATCTGGGCTTGCTCGCCGAGCATGTACAGCCGACCCCGAGCGGTTCGGTCGGCTTCGACCTCTCGAGCCGGGGCGAACTGCGCGAGGGCGTGCCCTTTGGCGAGGTGGCATTGGCACGGCTGCGCGGCGCCATCGACGGTCAAGCGCTCGCCGGGCGGGCGCAGGCCACGATCGCAGGTGAGACGGTTCGGGTGTCGCCGGTGGAGATTGACTTGGGGGCCAACCGGGTCATGCTCTTGGGGCAGGTAACGCCCCCTTTCGATCTTGTGTTCGAGCTGAGGCTGCCTGCGCTCGAGGTCTTGCCGCTACTGCCACAGTTGGGCGTGGCACTGGCTGGCGCGGTGGAAGGCAGCGGCGAGATCGGCGGCACCCCGTCGGCGCCGCGCGTAGATGCGACACTCGGCGCCCGCAATCTCAGGCTGAACGACACGTTGTCGCTGGCGCGACTGGATCTGCGGGCCGAGTTGCGTGAAGAGCGGGTGGACGTGAGCGCCCGGCTGGCTGATTTGAAGGTGGGCGACGAATCGGTGAGCGAAGCCGAGTTGCGCGCGTCGGGCACGCTGCGAGCGCATGAGGCACGTCTCGATGCGGTCACCGGGTACGGGCGCGTCGGCCTGACACTCGACGGTGGTCTGGTCGGTGACGGCCGCTGGAGCGGACGTCTGCGCGCGTTGTCGCTTGTCGACACCTTGCTCGGTAGCTGGGCCCTGGAGTCGCCGGCGGCGGTGTCGCTGGCCGGTGCGGATTTCTCGCTCGGGGCCCTCTGCCTCGCAGAATCCGCGCGACATGGGCGTTTGTGCGTGAATGCCTCGCGCAGCGGTGACAGTGCCATACGTGCCCAGGCCGAGGGCTCGCTTGCTCTGGCCATGGCGCGCGAGTGGCTGCCTCCGGAACTGGCGCTGCCCGGTACCGTGCGCTTCAACGCGGATGCGCGCATTGGCGAACGTGTCGACGCCGAAGCACGGGTTGAACTGGCCGACGACGTGATGTTGTTCTCCGGCTTGGTCGATGAGTCCATCAGCATCGAATACCGTGATGTAGCCGTGGATGTGCGTGTGGCCGGGGAGCGCATCGAGGCACGGCTCGCTGCCAACCTGCCGCGCTACGGCCGGCTTGACGGTGAGCTGCAGGCGCTGCTTGCCGATCAGGGGCCGTTGTCCGGGCGTATCGGCTTCGTGATGGACGATATTGGCTGGGTTCAGGCTTTCGTGCCGGAGATCACCGATCTTGCCGGGCGGGCGCAGGCTGAACTGGTCCTGGGTGGCACCCTCGATGCACCTGCGCCTGTGGGCGAGTTGCGGGTCGAGGGTGTTGCAGTCACCGTGCCCATGGCAGGCGTGAGCTTCGTTGAAGGCGGACTGTTCGCCGGAATCGACGAAAATCAGATGATTACCGCCGCCGGACGGCTGGCCGGGCGTGAGCGGGGCGAGCTTCGGATCGAGGGCGAGGGCAGCGCGAAGATGCCGGACTGGAATGTGGCGCTGCGCATCGACGGTGATGCGCTGGCGGTGATGCGCACGCCCGAGATCGAACTGGATGTCAGCCCGGCGCTGCGGGTGCAAGCCGACCGCGGTTCGGCCATCATCAGCGGGCAAATTGCGTTGCCGCTGCTTGCAGTGCGCGTGCATACGTTGCCGGAAGGCTCGGTGAGCGAATCGCCCGACCTGGTGCTGGCCAGCGTGACGGAGCCGGTGGCGCCCGCCTACGCGATGCGCACCGACCTCACCATCGTGCTCGGTGACCGTGTCAGCCTGGAGGGCATGGGTTTTTCGACCGGACTTACCGGACAGCTCCGTGTGCGCGGTGACGAGACCGCGCCAATGTCCGCTTTCGGCGAAGTGGGCTTGCGGGACGGCCGCTACAGCGCATACGGCCAGAATCTCGCGGTGGACCAGGGCCGCTTGAGCTTCAACGGTCCGCTGGATGACCCGGGGCTGGATGTACGGGCTTCGCGCACAGTGGGCGAATTCCGGGCTGGGCTCGAGATACGGGGCACGCTGATGAATCCCCGCAGCCAAGTGTTCTCGATCCCGGCGCTGCCCGAAAGTGATGCTCTCAGCCTGTTGCTCACCGGTCGTCTGCTGTCGGCCGGCACCACGGGTGCGGACGCCACCCTGCTGCTGAATGCCTTGGCGGGCCTTGGCGTGGCGCAGGCAGACGAGATCATGCGGGATATCGGCCAGACCGTGGGTTTCGACGAGTTCGGGCTGGATGCTGGCAACGGCCTCGCCGGCACTCAACTCACCATCGGCAAGCGACTCAGCTCGCGGCTGCTGGTGCGTTACGCCGTCGGTGTGTTCGATGGCGTCGGGCGCTTCGTGACCGAGTACCGAATCAATCGTTTTCTCGATCTGGAAATTGTCTCCAGCCCGGTTGCTCAGGGAGGCGACCTTATCTACCGGATCGAGCGATGAGACCGGCGGGCCTGCCGCAGAGCGCCTCGTGGGTCGGCAGGCTTCGCGATCAATGGGCTTTCCTGATGACGCAGGGCATTGACCGTGAGCGCCTCGTCTTGGCGGTGGCGCTTTCCTGGTGCGCGTTTCAGTTCTGGGTGGCGTCGCCGCTGCCGCTGCTTACCGGCTGGCTGATTGTTGGCGACGGGCGTGTCCGCTCGCTGCACCTGGCTTTCGCGCTCTTGCTTGCCTACGTGTGCTTCCTCGGCAGCAGGAGGGGGAGCCCTCCGGAGCGCCTGTCTCCGCTTGCGCTGGTGCTGGCTCTGCTGGCGGCGTTTGCTGCGGCCCAGCTGTTTCTCTTCAATCGCGCGATCCATGCGATTCCGGGCGATCCGGCCTGGTGGTTCGTGGCCGTGGCGGCATGTGGCGTCGTGATGTTGCTAGAGGCAACGCGCCGGGTGCTCGGCATGCCCATGGTCCTGCTCGCGCTGGCGATGCTGGCCTATCTGTTCTTCGGCGCGTTCGCGCCCGATCTCATCGCGCACAAAGGCGCCTCGCTGAACCGGGCGATGGGACACCTGTGGTTGTCGACCGAAGGGGTTTTCGGGGTGGCACTCGCAGTTTCGGCAGGCTTCATTTTCCTGTTCGTGGTGTTCGGCAGCCTGTTGGATGCCGCGGGAGCGGGCAGCTACTTCGTCCGCAGCGCGTTGTCGCTTGCCGGCCACGCACGGGGTGGCCCGGCCAAGGCGGCTGTTGCTGTGTCGGCAGCGACCGGTCTGGTCTCGGGCTCGTCGATTACCAATATCGTCACCTCCGGACCCTTGACGATTCCGTTGATCAAACGGGTGGGGTACCCGCCGGAGAAGGCCGCAGCTGTGGAGGTCGCTTCCTCGGTCAACGGCCAGGTGATGCCACCGGCCATGGGGGCCGCTGCATTCCTGATGGTGGAGTACGTGGGTATTCCCTATCTCGATGTGTTGAAACACGCGCTGATCTCGGCCCTGATTTCCTATCTCGGCCTGTTTTATATCGTGCATCTGGAAGCAGTGAAGGCGGGTTTCCGCGGTTTGCCGCATGCGCCGGGGCACGGCTGGCACTCGACCGCGAGGCGTCTCGTGGCTGGCATACTCGCTGCGGTCCTGGTGGTGGCCGTCCTGGTGGCGCTGTCGTCGGCGGTCGCGACCTGGTTGCCGGCGTACTCGCCATGGGCGATGACCGGTTTTCTCCTGATTGCGTATCTCGCCGCCCTTCGTATCGCCGCCCGCCATACGCTGTCTGCGGAAGAGTTGAATGCACCGGTGCTGCGGGCGCCGCCGATCGGTCCCACCATCAAATCAGGACTGCACTTTCTGCTACCGGTGGGGCTGTTGGTGTGGTTGCTGGTGGTAGAGCGAGTCTCTCCGAGTCGTGCAGCCTTCTGGGCGGTGCTTTTTCTCGCGCTCGTCGTGTTGACGCAGCGACCGCTGATGGCCTGGTTTGGAGGGCGCCGTCACGAAATCGGCGGGGCCTTCCGCCAGGGGCTCGTCGAGCTTCAAGCCGGCTTGGTAGTCGGGGCGCGCAATATGGTGGTGGTTGCGGTCGCGACCGCAACCGCCGGCATCATTGTCGGCACGGTCACGCTGAGCGGTGTCGGGCTGGTGATGACCGAGTTGGTGGAAACCCTGTCGCGCGGCAACGTGCTGCTGATGCTGGTGATGGTGGCGATGATCTGCCTGGTGCTTGGTGTCGGTTTGCCGACCACTGCCAACTACATCGTGGTGTCGACCCTGATGGCGCCGGTGATCGTTGCGGTTGGCGCCCAGAATGGGCTCGCCGTGCCGCTGATCGCCGCGCACTTGTTCGTATTCTATTTCGGTCTGCTGGCGGATGTCCTGCCGCCAGTCGGTTTGGCGTCCTATGCTGCGGCGAGCATCGCCGGGGCCAATCCGATCCGCACTGGCGTGGTCGCGTTCCGTTACATGATGCGCATGGCCTTGGTGCCATTCATGTTCGTTTTCAATCCGCAACTGCTGCTGATCGGCGTGCATGGTATCGCCCACACCTTGCTCACGTTGGCGAGTGCGACAGTGGCTGGCCTGGTGTTCATCGCGGTGAACCAGAACTGGTTCATGACGCGAAACCTCTGGTGGGAGCGTTTGCTGCTACTGCTGGCAACGATCATGCTCTTTCACCCGGGGCTGTTCATGGACCGCATCAAGGCCCCGTACGAGGTGCTCTCCGGCGTGGCGGCGAGCTCGGCGATTGTCGAGGCCGCACCGGGCACACCCTTGCGTGCAGTGTTCCAAGGCACCTTGCTCGAAGGCCGGGAGGTGGAGCGCACGGTATTGTTTACGCTGGGCGAACATGCCACGTCGGCGGACCTGAGGCTCAGTGAGCTTGGTCTGACAACCCGTGAGCGCGAGGGCAGCTTGCAGGTTGAACTGGTGCGTCCGCGCAGCCAGGCTGCTCGCCTCGACATCGAGCCCGGCTTCGAGCTGGTCGCGGTCAAGGTTGCCTCGGGGCGGGCGCCGCAGGAATGGATCTTCGTGCCGGCGGTGATGCTGATTGGCTGGATCGCGTGGCGCCAGCGCCGGCGTCACGGCAAAGGCGTCGCGGTTACGCAGTCCGCTTGATCAGAGCACGCTTTCTATTGCGCGCTGAAGATCACGCGAGTTCGGTTCGATCCGGCTTGGAAAATGGGCGACGACCCGGCCGTCGCGATCGACCACGTATTTGTGAAAGTTCCAGCGTGGCGCCTCGGACTGGCGGGCGAGCTCGCGGAAGATCGGGTGAGCGTCTGCGCCGTAACCGGTAACTGCCCGGCGTTCTTTCCCCCTCGCACAAGCGCCACGACAATGATCCCAGATCAACCACCTGGGAGCCAGTCCGATGCCTCACGCAAGCGCCACCCCTGCACGCAAGCACCGCAGTCCCGCCCAGTGGGCGGCGCTGCTCTCGCGCTTCGAGCGCTCCGGCCAGTCGGTGTCGGCGTTTTGCGCACAGGAGTCGATCAGCGTCGCCCACTTTTACCGCCAGCGCGGTTTGCACCGGGGCGCGGTGCCCGATGAGGCCGCGGGCAGTGATACGCCATGCTTTGTCGATCTGGGGGCGCTGCGCGCGGGTGCGGGCACACGGTTCGAGATCAAGCTCGAGCTGGGCGCTGATCGTGTGCAAGGCCGTGTTATGTCCATCTCGGGAACCGCACGCGGTCTTGCCGTCAATCGCGACGACGCCAGTCACCGCGCCAGCGACATGGCTGACCCAACCCCGAAAGCAGGCCTCGAACACCTTGGCGTCGAGCAACCGGAAGACGCGACTGAACGTGTCGTGCGAAGCGGTCCCGTGCTCGAGAACCAAGTAGCGCTTGAGCCACGCCTCGTTATCCTCGGCCCATTCGGCCACATCCACCCAGCTATTGGCACCGCACAGCACTGCACACAGCGCGATGAGGATCATCTCGGTCAGATCATGCCGTTGCGCCGGACCCGTACGCGGATCCGGTAACTCGGCAAAGGCTTCTTTCAGCATCATGTCCACTCTCCCACAAAGATCGAGAGTAGACCTGATTGTTATACAGTGTACAAGTGTTTGTCATAACCCATTGACTGTGAACGACTTTTTCGGCGGGTTAACGACATCTGCGTATGCGATGGCCCTGACTATGCAGTCTTACGGTAATATCCGGCAGAAGCCAGAATATCCGTCATCTTTGACGTATACAACACGTCAGGCATTCACGTATGGAAATCACCACCGTTGGCGAGTTGCTGCATTGGTCATACGCGAACCTCGCGATGGCGCACTCGGCCATCACTGCGAAGGCTGAAAAGTACGGACGCACACAGTTCATGATTCGTTCTCGTCTTTACGCAGGGCTGAACAAACAGACCATGAGCATTGGTCCGCTAGCGGACGACGAACGCTTGAAGATGGTGCTGCCGCAAGCTTGCTGCTACTGCGGTAGTCGCGAGCACTTGTCGGCTGACCATCTCATTCCGACAAAGCGAGGTGGCGCAAACACCGGAGACAAGCTTGTCTGGGCCTGCCGCTCATGCAACAGTTCAAAGTGCGCCCGCGACGCACTCGAATGGTTGGTGGAGAGAAACCAATTCCCACCCATCTTGCTTCTTCGCCGTTATCTGAAACTCGCTATTGAAATCAGCCGCGAAAGGAACCTCATGAACGTACCGATTGCCGCAGCACCAAAACTTCCATTTTCGTTGTCGACAATTCCAAGGGCATATCCTCTACCCAGCCAATTGCAGTTGTGGGTGGTTGAAATTGCCTAACCCTGCATTCGAGCGGGACTGGCCGATAAGCGTTCTCTTTGCTGTCTGTGGTTTTTTGACTTTCGGGGCTCCGGCGTAGTTTCGTGGCGGCCAGCCCCTCAATTTGAACGTTATGCGGTCAGTGCAATCGAAGATTGAGTCAGAATGAAGGTCAAGGAACTCATCAAGATTCTGGAAAATGATGGTTGGTACCAAGCCCGCCAGCGAGGCAGCCACCGGCAATTCAAGCATCCGGTAAAATCGGGAACTGTGACCGTGTCTGGGAAGCCTAATGCAGATATGCCACCCGGCACGCTAAATAACGCCCTGAAGCAGGCAGGGCTGAAGAAATAGGTGAGATTATGAAATACGTAGTCATTCTCGAAGAAGGCCCGGAGAGCTGGGGCGCATATGTTCCAGATCTCCCAGGCTGCGTGGCAGTAGGAGAAACCCGTGAAGAAGCGCTGAAACTAATCCGGGAGGCTATTGAGTTTCACCTGGACGGAATGAAAGAGGACGGAGACCCTATTCCGGAGCCTCATTCGCACAGCGAAGTTGTCCAGGTAAATGCCGCATAACAAATCGCTCAAGTTCGCTCCGGCCCAGGCGGGCCTCCAGCGGACGGCTTTTCCGCTGCGCTCCAAAGCCGCCGCTTAGCTCAAACGTTAGCGCCTTAGCGAGCATGGCGGTTCTCTTTCACATCTTCTGCGAGCCATGCCTTGATAAGGGACTGATAAGGCATATCACGTTTGTTCGCTTCGATTTTGATGCGATCAAGCGGTGCTTCCGGCAAGCGGAGCGATATTGTTTTGGTTGAGGGCTTCAAGTTTGGGAAAGAAGCGGGTCGAGCCTGGGACAAGTCCAGGTAATCGGTGGAATCATGGGTTTCCCAGAATTTTCTTTCCTCTGCTTCGGTTTTAAATTCAGGTCTCATTTTTGATTTGCTCATACATCGCTCTCTCTTCACGGTGCATATCACGAGCGGAAATCACTCGGACCAGAGTACCGCTAACTCTCAATGTAAAAATGATGTGCAACAAACGTGCATCGTCGGTCTTACCAAGGGCGTGATACCGAGCTTCCTTTTGGCTGTGCTTGCTGTCTTCTAGAATCAGGAGCGGTTCATTGAAGAATATTTGTTCAGTTTCAGATTGGTAAACACTGTGCTTTTCCGCGCTATTACGCGAATTGCCTTCGTCCCAGTCAAAGCCTGATATTTGCGTCCAATCGATCATGAATGTATATTACCAAGATATACATAGTTGTCAATCAGAGCTAACTTTCATGTTGCGATGACGCAGCGCCCCTGATCATGAAATAATACGAAAATCGTGATTTTGATCGCGAGGTTTTTATTCGCCTTGAATCACGGTTATTTCACGTTAACTACGGCATTGAGCAGGACGCGCAATCAGAACCGAGCGTTTCGGTCGGCGTGCATACTTCGCGTCGTAAAGAGGAGGTTCACATGTTCGGACTCTTTGGAAGGAAGTCGACAAAGGCAGACGCAGTCGCTTACTGCGAAACGCTGATCCGCTGATCCGCGAGGCGTCCATTGATGTCGTACTCGAACAAGGCAACTACAAAGCCTTCCTTGTTCGGGCCAACACGGACGGTGCTGCCCTCGCTGACTACTTTAAGTTTCCCGAGGCTCAGACCGCGATGATCTCTGCTGTCGAAGATCGAATCGCCAACCGACATTACGACGATCCCAGCGACGGGATCGATATGGTCCGAGAAATGCGAGAGATGACTGGCTGGACAGGGCGATCGCATGAATGCTGAGCAAGCACCATTTACAGCCGATGTTCACAGGTTCATACCCCGTAGGAGCCCGGCTATGCCGGGCGATGCGGCGCTCGGCACCGGTACGGCGGCCGAATCGCCCGGCATAGCCGGGCTCCTACCATGGCATGCCGACCTACATGGCATTCATGCGATTGCCCCGACTGGCTGGATCGCGTGGCGCCAGCGCCGGCGTCACGGCAAAGGCGTCGCGGTTACGCAGTCCGCTTGATCAGAGCACGCTTTCTATTGCGCGCTGAAGATCACGCGAGTTCGGTTCGATCCGGCTTGGAAAATGGGCGACGACCCGGCCGTCGCGATCGACCACGTATTTGTGAAAGTTCCAGCGTGGCGCCTCGGACTGGCGGGCGAGCTCGCGGAAGATCGGGTGAGCGTCTGCGCCACGCACGCCGACCGGTGCGAACATGTCAAAACTCACGCCGAAGTTCTCGAAGCACACCCGGGCGGTGACCGCCTCATCGTCCGATTCCTGGTTGAAGTCGTTGGACGGGAAGCCGACGACTTTGAGCCCAGCGTCCTGGTAGCGCTGATGCAGCTCTTCGAGGCCCCCGAACTGGCCGGTGTAGCCGCAATGGCTGGCGGTATTGATCACCAGCAGAGGTTGGCCCGCGAAACGTTCCCGCAGGTTCACGACCTCGGGCGAATGCAGGCGCCTGAGCTCGTGGTCGAACAGGGCGGAGGTGTCGGGCTGGTTGGCGCTGGCGACAGCAACCGGCGCTGCAATCAGCAGCGCCGCAAAAAAGCGGGTCAAGGGCTTCATGGGGGTCTCTTCGTTGTTGTGGCGATGAGACCATCGGACGCGGCCCGAGTTCGACTTCAGCTTCGTGGTCGGGCCGCCGGAAAGCTGCTGCGGATGGCGTCCGCGAGCACCTGCCGATCCTGCAGGCCGGTGAGGGTATTGCGGAGGCGGCCGTCGGCTGCGAACAGCAGCACGCTCAAGGCGGGCGCCTGGTGACGGCTCGCGAAGACCGCGCCATCCGGAGTGCCCAGGTCGGCGATACGGAACTGAACCGCCGGCTCGAACTCCCGCCGCAGGCTGTCGAAACGGTTGCGCAGTTCGGTGGCGTCCCGGCTGCCACGGTCGATGACCAGTACGGCGGTGGGTGTGCCGTTGCCGACTACCCGCAGGTCGTAGCGTGCAGCGGCGCGGCGGTTGTATTGCGCAACGCCAATGGCGGCCAGCGGTATCGCGACTGCCAGGGCGATTGCGCCGCGTATCAACATGCGGCGGTCACGGCGGCGAACCCGCTCGGCGACCGCGTCTCTGGCGGGCGTGTGGGCTTTCTTTTTCTTCATCGGTTCAGAGCGTCAAAGCAGTTCGAGGACACGTTCTGGCGGACGAGCGACGACCGCGCGGTCGGCGGCGACAACGATGGGCCGTTCGATCAGGCTCGGGTGGGCGAGCATCGCGTCGATCCAGTCGTCGTCAGTCATCTCGCGGCCATGGTATTCGTTCTTGAAGATGATCTCGTTAGTCCGGACGATGTCGCCCGGTGGGAGTCCGAGTTTGGCGATCAGGGCGATGAGTTCATCTCGCGAGGGCGGCGACTTGAGGTATTCGACGACCTCGACCTGGACACCTTTCTCGGCAAGGATCGCGCAGGCCGAGCGGCTCTTGGAACAGCGCGGGTTGTGGTAAATGCGCACCGGGTCGGCCATGAGCCATCCTCGCGTTGGTTGCGTAGCGGAAAATGATACCGCATGCGGGTTCAGCGGTGCCGATTCGCGCTCTCGTGTTGGCGGCCTTGACGATGGCGTGCGTGACGAGCTTGGTGATATCCGCACGTACCGACTTGAGGGCGCAACGATTCATCTTGTCCATGGTCAATTCGCACGACGCTCTCGTGAGGTTAATCTTGGCGCGTCGTGTCCTGGGCGGGTTCGCCCTCGACGGAATCAACAGGAGTGCTTCAGATCATGACCAGCCGTAAGCTCAATCGATCCCTTTCCCTGCTCGCGCTCAGCGGCATTCTGCTTGCCATGCCCGCACTGGCGACCGAACCCGAAATGGTGATGTACCAGCATCCGGAATGCGGTTGCTGCGGTAAGTGGGCCGATCACATGCGCGAGAACGGCTTCAGGGTTCAGCAGGTGAAAACGCTCGAGATGGTGCTGGTGAAGAGCGAGGCCGGCATGCCGACCGAGCTGGGTTCCTGCCATACGGCGACGATCGAGGGCTACATCGTCGAAGGGCATGTGCCGGCATCCGATGTACAGCGCATGCTCGAGGAGCGGCCGGCCCTCGTAGGCATCTCCGCACCCGGCATGCCGCTTGGCTCGCCAGGCATGGAGGGGCCTTATCCCGCTGAACGCTACGATGTGATCGGCTTCGACGGCAAGGGCGGTGCCTACGTCTTTTCGAGCCACTGATGCGGGGACGGCGCGCCGTCTTCCGAAGCGATCAGAAGGTGATGACCTTGTCCGCGGCGAGCGTGGCCTGAGCCAGCTCGCCCAGAGTGCCGATGCTCGTGCCCGGGATCAATGGCAGTTCGCCGATGCCGCGCGCAAATGCGCAGGTGCGGCACACGCGCACGGAGACACCGTGCGAGATGAGCTCTTCTACCATGCCTTGGAGGCCATTGCCGGTGCCGTCGACCTGGTTGGGCAGCCCGAGCACGGTCGCGTCGGACATCAGGAACAATTGCAGCTCGGGCTTCTGGTCGCATGAGATCAGTGCCGTGGCGAGCCGCAGTGCCGACAGGCAGCGCTCGCTGCCATAGGGGGGGGCGTGGATGATGATGACGATCTTCTGCATGGGCGTACTCCAGTCCGTTTCGGTCGAATGGCTCAGTGGCGTGCTTCGATGAGCTCGCGCAGCGGCTGTGGCAAGTGGCTGCGCAAGCGATTGCTGATGGTGTGCTCATTGCGTTGCCACAGGATGCCGAGGTAGATGATACCGACTCCGATGGCGGTCAGTGCGAACGGGAAGAGCATACTGTCGCTGAACACGTTGTGGGCCAGGTAGCCCAGGTAGCCGGCTGATCCAAGGGCGCCGAATGATGCAGAAATAGCCGACTTTCGCCAGTTCGCTGTCCGAGCTCGAGAGCGACGGTCCGCTCCAAAAGGTGATCACGCCGAAGATGTAAAGCCAGTAGGCATGGTCGCCGGCCAGCCGGGCGCGCAGACCGACCCAGAACGCGAGGCCGATGAAGAGCAGGCCGAAGTGGATCGAGACCAGCTTGCGCAGTTCGCAAGAGCGGTCACCGTCGAACAGAAAGGGCACGATGTCCATGCCGATGTGCCACAGGGTCACCGCAACGGGCATGACCAGGAAAGGCAGGCGGTAACGCCACAGCCAGATATCGCATTTCAATGGCGCATGGCAACATTAGCAGAAACGCTTGAGGGTTTGATGCTTTACAGAGCCCGCGCCAGCACACCAATTGTCGGCGCCCATTCTTCGCCTGGCTTCTTCTTCCGCGTGACCAGCGTCAGCTGAGAGGGTTCGAAAACGTTGGCGTTGTGGGTGACCGGGGTTGTGATCAGGTATTGCGCGCGGGTGGCGCGCAGGAAAGTGCCGACGCGGTCGATGTTGGCAACGTCGAGGTGAGCGAAGGGTTCGTCGATGAAGACGAAGCCGCCGGGGCGGGCTTCGTCCATCAGCATGGCGATGAGCAGGATCAGCGACTTCATGACCTGCTGGCCGCCGGAGGCCTCACCGTCGTTGAGACCGACCGCACCCTTGCAGTCGAAGTCGAAACGCACCTCCAGGCCAGCCTGGGCGAGGGAGACGTCGTCGTGGCCGAGCGCCGGTGGCGGGCAATCCACGCCGACGCCGGCGAGATCGCCGAGCGCCTTGAGGTTCTTGCCATACTGGCGGACCGTGGTGCGCAGTTTGGCGATGTAGGCGTTGCGCGCTTCCTCGGTGAGGCGGCGGGCGGTGGCGCAATAGCCTTGGCGGTCGCGGTAGTCTTGCTCGCGTTTGCCGACATCGGCTTTGAGCCGTTCGGCCAGGGTCAGCACCGAGGCGTCAGTGATCCAGTCGCCCTCGGCGAGGCGGGTGCGCAGCCGGTCGCGTTCGCGCCGTGCGCCGGCGGCGGACTCATAGCGCTCCGCGAGCAGCGCGATCTCAGACGGGTCTCGCCAGTGGGTGGGCATGCCGCGCCGCAGAGCGCGCAGGCGGGCGATGCGCTGGGCCTGGGCATGACGGCGGGGGCCGGTGTCGCGTTCGAGTTCAGCGAGGCGGGCGTCGTGCCCGTTGAGTTCGCGCTTGCGGCGGTCGATTTCGATGGCGATGCCGGAAATCCGTCTTGACAGCGCCTCGGCGGCCGCCCGAGCGCTGTCACGTTCGGCACTCGCGTCGACGAGCATTTTGCGGGCGTCGGGCAGTTCGGCTTCTGCCTGGGCGTACTGGCTGGCTTTGGCAGCCAGCAACTGGGCCGATTGCAGCCCGAGCAGGCGCTGACGCAGGGCGGTGAGGCGTTCGGCGGCTTCGGCGACCTGGGGGCGGAGCGCCAGCAACTCGGTGTCGAGCTTGTGGATTTCGTCTTCCAGTTGCGCGATACGCGCCTGGCGGGCGAGCTCGCCGAAATGGAAGTCCGCAGGCCGGCCGAGATGGCGCGCGCCGCGCCGTTCGCGGTGGTAGGCGTCGCGGGTGATCCATTCGACGTCGGGCTCGAGGCTGCGGGCCGCCTCGACGCTGTCGACCCGGCGGATACGGTTGAGCAGATCGGCAAGCCAGCGTGGCACCGGCGCGGAAAAACGGACCACTTCGGCGAGGCTTTGTGCGCGGGCCGGCGGGGCCTCTTCGCGCCCAGGTACGACGAAGTGACGAAAGCGCTCGCGCTCGCCGAGCGCCCAGGCGGCGTGGCGGTCGCTTTCGCGCTCGAGCAGCACGATGTGACGGTAGGGACGCAGCACCGCTTCGACCGCGGTCAGCCAGAGCGGGTCTGTGACTTCGACGATTTCGACCAGGCCGCAGTGGGCGATGCCCTCGTCGGTGAGCAGTGCGCGGAAACGGGCAACCTCCGGGTCGCTGGGCGGGCCGCTGCGGTTTTTCGCATTGCGCAGGCTCTGGGTCTTGTCCTCGAAGCGGGTTACGCAGTCGCGTTCGGCCGCGCGCAGTCGACCGAGTTCGGCTTCCAGGGCTTCGTGCTCGGCTTCGAGTGCGACCGCGTCGGCGCCGTGTTCGGCGGCGAGTTGGGCGCGTAACACCGCGCGTTCGTGCAGCAGTTTGTCGAGATCTCGTACTCGGTCGTGTGCGGCAAGGTGACGGGTCTCAGCGTCGCTGCTGGTTGCGGCCAGTGTGGTGCGTTCGGCTTCGACAGTGGCTTGCTCGCCCTGCACGGTCTCGAGGCGCGTGAGCGCCTCGCGCCGGGCTGCGAGCCGGGCGCCGCGTTCGTTACGCTCGGCCGCGAGCCGCTCGCGCTCGTCGGTAATGTCGCGGGCGAGTTCGGCGGCTTCGAGCCGCGGCACGATTTCGGCTTCGAGCGCCCGGGCTTCGTCGGCGATCTGCTTCCACTGCAGATAGCTGTCGGCTTCGAGGCGGCGGGCTTCGGCCTGGGCGCGCAGGCGATCGAGGTCGAGGCCGAGGTCGTCGAGTTCGCGTTCGGCGTTCCGCTGTTCTTCGCGGGCCGCCTGGTAGTTGTCGAGCACCTCCTTGTCGCCGAAAACGTCGAACACCAACTCCAGCAGTGCGCGCGGGGAGTACTCGCAGAGCTTGTCGGTGTCGCCCTGCTCGAGCGCCAGCACCTTGGCGATGGCCGGGGTGAGCCCACCCCAGGCGAGCCGGTTCTGATAGTCGCGCAGGCCGACCCAATCCTCGGCCTGTTCCAGTGCTTCGATGTCGACGTCGCCGTCGACGATGGTGTAGTCGCGGGTCCATTCGCCACCGGCACGGCGGATTCGGCAGGCGAGCGTGACCTGGTCGGCAAGGCAGGGGAAGAACGGGCGGCGGCCGGTGTTGCCGGGCTGATTGGCGACGACC
>CAYTAY010000020.1:0-26014 GCA_964435845.1 uncultured Azoarcus sp. | reverse complement strand
GGGCCAAAGCGGCTGACGTTGAGGTTGCCCTCGCGGTCGGCCTGGGCAAGGCCGAGGATGGCGATGTCCAGCCCGCCACCGTCGTAGAAGTCGAACTGGTAGGGCTGGTCGATGACCGCGTCGGTGTTGATAGCCGCGCCGAAGTTCATGCCCGAGGCCGGTATGCCGCCGATCACGCCGGGTTCGGCGGTGAGCGTGAGCAGATCGATGATCTTCTCTTCGGCAGCGACCGAGGCCACGCCCTCGGGCATGCCGATGCCAAGATTCACGACGCTGTTGGCCGACAGTTCCAGCGCGGCACGGCGCGCGATGATCTTGCGCGCGTTCATCGGCATCGACGCCACGGTCGAGGCGGGAACCCGGATCTCGCCAGAGAAGGCTGGGTTGTAGGCTTCGACGAAGGTCTGCATGTGATGCTCGGGCCGTTCGGCGACCACGACGCAATCGACCAGCACGCCAGGAATTTTGACCTGGCGCGGATGCAGGCTGCCGCGTTCGGCGATGCGCTCGACCTGCACGATGACGATGCCGCCCGAGTTGTGCGCCGCCATTGCAATGGCGAGGGCTTCCAGCGTGAGTGCCTCGCGCTCCATCGTGACGTTGCCGACCGGGTCAGCGGTGGTGCCGCGGATGATGCCGACGTTGATCGGAAAGGCCTTGTAGAAGAGATACTCATCGCCGCCGATTTCCATCAGGCTGACCAGATCCTCGGTGGTGGACTCATTGATCTTGCCGCCGCCATGACGGGGATCGACGAAGGTGCCGAGTCCGACGCGTGTCAGCGTGCCCGGCTTGCCGGCCGCGATGTCCCTGAAGAGGTGGGTGATGACGCCCTGCGGCAGGTTGTAGGCCTCGATCCGGTTGTCGACCGCCAGTTGCTGGAGCCGGGGTACCAGGCCCCAGTGACCTCCGACCACGCGTCTGACCAGGCCGGGATGGCCCAGGTGGTTGAGCCCGCGCGACTTGCCGTCGCCCTGGCCGGCGGCATAGACCAGGGTCAGATCCGATGGGCGACCGAACGGCCCCGGGTCTTCGGCAAGAAAAAGGTCCTCCAGCGCGCAGGCAATGCCTTCGGCAAAGCCGATGCCGACGAAGCCGCCGGTCGCCACGGTGTCTCCGCGCCGGATCAGGCGTACCGCGTCAGCGGCGCTGACGATTTTGCTGCGGCGTGGCAGTTCGCCGCCGGCGAGCAGTGGGTGGACATTGGCCGCGGCAGGATGTGGAACTGCGCCCATTGTGATCTCCTAATTGCAGGGTCGGCACGCCGGAAGGCGGGTTAACGTGAAATAACCGTGATTCAAGGCGAATAAAAACCTCGCGACCAAAATCACGATTTTCGTATTATTTCATGATCAGGGGCGCTGCGTCATCGCAACATGAAAGTTAGGTCCGCTGCGCGGGGCGCCTGTCGTTTTTGGGCAGGTCTTGGCTCAGCCCGGGGCCACGTCGTCTGTCACGATCACATCACAGCCCATCGCGCTGGTGCTGTCAATCAGGGCTTGCCCGCCCGAGCCAAGGCGGCGTGAATCGCCTGAGTGAGCTTGCCTTGCATGCCGTCGAGTCTGGCGTAGAAAGTTTTCAGGGTTTCGGTGTTGTCGAGATTCATCTCAAAC
The DNA here is from genome assembly GCA_964435845.1 of uncultured Azoarcus sp. GTDB lineage: Bacteria > Pseudomonadota > Gammaproteobacteria > Burkholderiales > Rhodocyclaceae > Azoarcus_F. Next base: position 24,401 of record CAYTAY010000020.1, on the reverse strand, counting down.
CAGGCGGAGATCGAACAGGCGGTAGGTGCCGCAGCGGCCAAGGCGTGGGAAACCGGCGCCGCCATCATGAGGGACTGACGAAGCGGCCGGCCCGTGCTCAGCGGGCCGGCGCAGCCGTATCTTGATACGGTGCGTTGCGCCTCGCCCGGCGGCTCAGCCGCGCGGACTGCCGCTCGGCGTGCCAGTTTGCGAAAACGGATCGGTGCCGGCCGGTGGCGGGCCGAGGTCGCAGATATGAAAGCTGAATTGCCCGCGGCGCCGGTCGTCGAAGTAGCGTTGCAGGGTCATCGAGATGGAGCGGAAGGCGATCCTGTCCCAGGGAATCTCCTCTTCCGAGAACAGGGCGACTTCCAGCGACTCCTCGCCGGGTGAAAAATCGAGGTCGAGAAGCTTCGCGCGATAAACGACATGGACCTGGCTGATATGCGGCACGTTGATCAGGGTGAACATCTCGCTGATGGAAATTCGGGCGCACGCCTCCTCGAGCGTCTCGCGGATTGCCGCATCTGCGGTGGTTTCCCTGTTCTCCATGAACCCGGCGGGCAGGGTCCAGCAGCCATGGCGGGGTTCGATCGCGCGGCGGCACATGAGGATGCGGTCATCCCACTCGGCAATGGCGCCGATCACGAGCTTGGGATTGAGGTAGTGGATGGTGCCGCAGGCATCACAAACATGACGTGGGAGCGAGTCCCCGCTGGGGATGCGGAAGTCGAGACCTGAGCCGCAATGGGAGCAGAATTTCATGCGCTGAGAGCCGGCAGTTCGTTGTTTTCAGCGGATTCTAGCAGGCCCGCGAGTAGGTCTGCCGAACCTTGCCGGCGTCGACTGCGGACGCGCTGTTCGGTTTTCGTGCAGAGTGGGAAAACGCTCAGGCAGATCGTCTCCTGAGCGGAAATGTGTGATTTTCAACACACTCGTCCGGTCGCCGGTTTGCCTTTCGTGACAACTTACTTTAAGTTTGAAGCCCGATGCCCTGAATTCCGGCAAAAAATGAAGCGTCGTGATTTTCAGCAAGAGATCAAGGAGCTCAATCTCGCCTTCCTCATGCTCGCACAGCAGATGCTGCACGACGACAGGGAGACGGCGATGCTTCGGCTCGGTATCGATGATGAGGCGGCGAACCTCGTCGAAAGCTTGTCGGGCCCCCGGTTGGTAAGAATGGCATCCAACCAGATGCTGCTCCCTGCTTTCCGATTTGATGATGCCAACCTGCTGGGCCTGATGGCCGGTGAGGGGCGTGACCCGGTCAGTGCGACATTGCACGCGGCAATTCTGGCGGCAGGAAGGTCCAGCAAGGAATGAGCCAATGAAGAACAAGAGCGTACTGGAAGAAGCGGACGACATTCGCCGCGCCGTCGAAATGGTGAGTCTGGGCGCGCGCATGCAAATGCTCGAAACTGAAACCAAACTAAGCCGAGAGCGGTTGCTGCGCATCTACAAGGAAGTGCGTGGCATGTCGCCACCCAAGGGCATGTTGCCCTTTTCCACCGACTGGTTCATGGCCTGGCAACCGAATGTTCATGCCTCGCTTTTCATGGCATACCACCAGCACTTTGCCGAGCGCCCGGGGCTGGCCAGCCTGGAAGCCCTCATCAAGGCTTACCATCTCTATCTCGACAACATCGAGAGTGGCTCGATGGAGCCGGTATTGAGCATCACACGGGCTTGGACCTTGGTCCGGTTTTTTGATGCCGATCTGCTTCAACTCGCCTCCTGCAAGACATGCGGCGGCGGCTTCGTCGCACATGCTTACGATCCAGTTCAGGATTACGTGTGTGGCTTGTGTAACATGCCGTCGCGTGCAGGCAAAGGCAAGCATCACCGCGCCGCAGTCAAGAAAGCACGCAAGGCCACCGCCTGAGCCAATCGGTGCTAGCAACCTTTCGGACTTGAGGCTGATCTGCTGCGCCGGTTGGGGAAGCGGTCCATATCCGCCCGGTTTTTCGTTGCATGGAACCACTATGCGCCTCAAAACCGAACGAATCTGGCCTCGCCTTCCCCCGTCGCGAGCGACGATCGCTCAAGCCCGACAGGCTGCTAGATCGTGAAAACCGCCCGTCAAGGGCGGTTTTTCATTCAAGATCCGCTGGCGTTCGCCGTTACAATCGTTCACGTTCCGCCGGTCGCGAACCGCGTGGCGGCTGGGATGTCGGAAGTTTTCGTCGAAACGTTGGACCCGGCGAGCCGCCGTCGTGTCCTTGCGCTGTTGTGCGGGAGCTTGCGTCGTCGGCGGTCTGTTTCGGGGTCGGCAGAGGTTACATGTGCTAGTCATCGTCGGTTACATCATCGTCCTTTTCGCGTCGCTCGGTACCTACGCGATGCACGGCAGCCTCATGGCCTTGTGGGTGCCGATCGAGTATGTCGCCATCATTGGCCTGATGATTGGCGGTTTCGTCGCGGGCAATGGATCGAAGGCGATCAAGGCGACGCTGTCGGCCATCCCCGGGGCCTTCAAGGGGTCGCCTTACAACAAGACGCTGTACATGAACCTGCTTGCGCTTTTGTACGAGCTGCTGGCCAAAGTGCGCAAAGAGGGCTTGATGTCGATCGAGAACGACATCGAGGAGCCGGAAGCGAGTCCGATTTTTTCGAAGTACCCGGACGTGCTCGCGGAGCATCACGCAGTGGAGTTCTTGACCGACTACCTGCGCATGATGGTGGGCGGCAACCTCAATGCCTTCGAAATCGAGAATCTCATGGACCTCGAGATCGAGACCCATCATCAGGAAGCACACACGGCCCCGCATGTGGTTGCCAAGGTCGGCGATGCACTTCCGGCATTCGGCATCGTGGTCGCCGTGATGGGGGTGGTGAACGTCATGGGTTCGGTCGGCGAGCCGCCCGCGGTGCTGGGCAAAATGATTGGCGGTGCTCTGGTCGGTACCTTTCTCGGCATCCTGCTCTCCTATGGTTTCGTACAACCGCTTGCGGGTCAACTCGAGCAGCGGGTGGAGCAAAGCGGCAAGATATATCAGTGCATCAAGGCAGTGCTGCTCGCGAGCATGAACGGCTATGCACCGCAGGTAGCGATCGAATTCGGTCGCAAGGTGCTCTACTCGACAGACCGGCCGGGTTTCATCGAGCTCGAGGAAGACATCAAGAGCCGCAAGGGACAGTGAGATGTGGCCAGCTCATGCCAGCGTGCCCAGCAACGCGCCAGCCAGGATGCCGGCAGTGCTTGTGACAGGCTGCATGCCTGAGCCGCGAGAGCATGGAGTCGCCCGATGAGAGACGACACCCAACAGCCAATCATCGTCAAGCGTATCAAGAAGGGGGGGGGCGGCCACCACGGTGGCGCGTGGAAGATCGCCTATGCCGATTTCGTGACTGCGATGATGGCCTTCTTTCTCCTTATGTGGCTGCTCGGCTCGACAGCACAGGGGGATCTCGAGGGGATTGCGGATCAGTTCCAGAACCCGATCCTGCTCTCGCTGCAGGGCGGGTCGGGAACCGGTGACAGCTCATCGATCATTCAGGGTGGTGGCGAGGATCTGTCCCGTTCGGTGGGGCAGGTGCGGCGCGGCGATATCGAGAGTCGCACGCGGATCAACCTCGATGCCGCCCGGGCGCACGAGATGGAGATGCTCGAGTTCGAGGCCGAGTTGCTCGAGCGCGGCCGCCTGATGGACCTCAAGGGGCGTATCGAGGCGATGGTCGAGGCCAATCCCGATTTGCGCAATTACCGCAACCAGATCCTCATCGACATCACTACCGATGGTCTGCGGATTCAACTCGTCGATGAGCAGAATCGGCCGATGTTTGCCAGCGCCAGCGCTGATCTGCAGCCCTACACCCGCAGCCTGTTGCGCGCCATTGGCAGCGCGCTCAACGACGTACCGAACCGGCTCAGCCTGACCGGCCATACCGACGCGCTGCCTTTCGCCGGTGGCGAGCGCGGCTTTTCGAACTGGGAACTCTCGGCCAGCCGGGCCAATGCGTCCCGCAGGGAAATGATCGCCGGCGGCCTTGAGCCCAGCCGGATCGCGCGGGTCGTTGGGCTCGCCGAAACCGTACCTCTGATCGAAGAGAACCCGCTCGATCCCGCAAACCGGCGTATCAGCATCATCGTCATGACCAAGCGCGCCGAAGAGGCCATGCACAGTGGCGGCGAGGTATTGTCGGTCGACGATGCCGGCGCCCTGCAGCCAGGCGTTTCCCCCGGTCTGGACTAGCAGGCCCTCTCGACTCTACCTTGAGACTGATCTGCTGCACGAGTGGGAAAAGCGGAAAAGCGGTCGATATCCGACAGGTTTCTCGTTGCATGCAACCACTATGTGCCTCAAAACCGGCCGAATCTGACCCCGCTTTTCCACGTCGCGAGCGACGATCGCTCAAGCCCGACAGGCTGCTGGGGCCTGCTCCCATCCGCCAGCGCGAATGAGAACAGGCCCCAGGCGTCACGACCATCGGTGACGCGGCTCGGGGCGCGCCAGGCGTGCAGTCGGGCACGTAGCGGACTCACCCAGCGGGTGACCCTCGTCGAGGGTGCAAATCCCAATTTTTGCGTAGCGTTCAAGATCATCGAAAGCGGCCAACTGCGGTTTCTGGGTTGAAGCCCCGCAATCGGTGCTCCGCTCCGGCGAGCTAAAGTCGCCGGACTGACGGACGTTATTGCCGTTGGAGGCCGTTTGCTGCTGATGCGTTGCCCTCCTGCCCGTATAACGTCATCCGGAGTCGTTCGTGCTGCAGGTTTCCGCACCGTTCCCCGCCAAGCTTCCCGAGCATCGGATTGTCGTTGCGGGACGGCGCTCGGGGGCGATAAACACGATGTGCGGAGGTGGTTCGTGAGCGGGGGGTTCGACCTCGATGAACTGGATCGAATGTTTTTCGCCGAATGCGATGAGTGTCTGCACTCGGCCGAAGCGGTGCTCGGGCTGACAGGAGCTGCTGCCGCTGGCGCGGAGGGGCTAGATGCCCTCGGCCGTTGCGCGCATTCCCTCAAGGGTGCGAGCTTGACGCTCGGCTTTACCGGCCTCGGCGCACTGGCCAGCGCACTCGATCATTGCCTCGCTCGCGCCCGGGAGTCTGGTGCTTCTCCTGACTGGGCGTTGCTGCGCGAGGGGTTCGCCGCGATCCGGGGCAATCTTGCGAACTTGCGCGACGGCGCGGCTAAATCAGTCGGTGGCCCCCCGGATCTGCTCGACCGGTTGGAAGCTTCAGGCGAGACTGGCCCGATCCCGCGCTGGATAGTCGTGTTCCGCTTGTCGGCGACCGGCTCGGCGTCCCCGGTTCTGTTCGAGGACATGCTCGCGGACCTCCGGAAGCTTGCCGGCGTGACCGTACTCCAGTCGCCATGGGACCCGCCCGGGCGGATATGCCGGCTCGAGTGTTGCTCGGCGTCTGCCGAGAAGGCGCTGATCGAGGTAATCGAAAGAGTCGCCGAGCCAGGCTCGGTCAGCTTCGAGCCGAAGCCCGGACAGGCGCAGGGCGAGGTACAGGACGAGGTACAGGACGAGCGGCAAGATGCGTTTGCACAGATGCCCGAGCGCGCGGCGGGTGACGGAATCCTGGTGTCTCATCCTTCAGCCTGTGTTGCCTTTTCGATCGGTTCGAGAAAGTTCGCTGCCCATGCGCCAGGTGTCGAGGAGATTCGTTGTGGCGATCCGATTCATCCGCCACTGGGCCGGTCAGCCCTGGTGTGCGGCACGATCGAGATCGATGGTGACTTCGTTCCGGTGATCGATTTGCAGCAATGCCTGGGCTTGGGTGCCGGCCGGGTCCGTACGTCGAGCATGCAACTGATCAGCCACCTGGCAGGGGAGGCGGTTGCGGTGCTCGTCGATGATGTCGAGGAAATCCTGACGGTCGCATCGGAGGCCATTCAAGCCGTGCCCGGTGTTCTCGCCCGTGATCTGCCCGCTGGCGTGCGCGGCCTGATCAAGCACAACGGCGATGTGGTGTGGGTAGTCGATCTGCCGCGTATGCTCGAGGCCTGCTTCGGGGTGCGCGATGCGTGCTGAGGCCGAGCGCTCGATGCGTAGTGCCGGGGCAAGCCGCCGAATGGCTTCCTGTGATTGTCATGCCGTGCTCGACCTCGAGGGGCGTTTCGTCGCGGCCAACGATGATTTAGCGGGCTGTCTGGACGCCAGTATGGACGCGCTGCTTGGCGAAGATCTCGAGCGTTTCATCGACGCCGAGGTTCCGCGAGCTGTGCTGGATGACTTGTGGCGTGAGCTTTCCGCAGGGAAGTCCTGGAGTGCAGCCCTCCCGCTTCGAAGCATGGGTGGAGCGGCGCACTGGGTGACGCTGACGGCGGTGCCCGATATGCGTCGTGGTGTCGCCAAATCCTACCTTGTCCAGATCAGGCCTGCTTTTTGCGCTGAAATCGAGCATGCAAGGGCAATGCACGCTCGGGTGGCGCACGGTGTCGAATTCGAGGGTGGGCAGACTCGCACGAGCGGGCCGCTTGCCGGATCCGGACTGGGCGCGGCCGAGCATCCCGAACGTCTGGCCGGGCTTGCGGCGCTCGTCGTCTTGTTTGCGTTGGTGGTTTTGGTCACCCTCGCGGTATGGCCGGAGCTGGGCGCCTGGCCGCTACGCGCGCTCATGGCGGGATTGGCGTGCCTGCTGGCGCTTGGCGGTATCGGGGTTATCGTGCTGGCCCACAGGCATCGAAGGCGCGAGTACCAGCTCGTTTGCGGGCTGATCGACAGGATAGCCGAGGGTGACACCGACGCCGGGGGCTTGGCTGTCAAGCGTGTCAGCCTCGGTGGCTTGCGCGATGCGCTGCGCAGGCTGCAATTGAAGCTGTCGATCGCCGCGCACGGTGGTGGCGCGCGCAAGTCCGGCGCCGAGCAGGCTGAGGAAGCGGCGAAGTCGCTGGCGTTGCTTGCAGCACGGTTGCGGGCGGTCGAGGAGCGCTGCGCCGAAATCGTCGATATGCCGCACCGTTTTGCCTCGCCGGGTACCGAAAGCGGTTCAGCAGAAGTGTCGATCATGAAGCGGCTGGCGACCTTGTCGGAAGGCCTCGCGGCGCTCCAGTCGAGCGTGCTGAGCCAGGCGCAAACAAGTCGGAAATCCAGGGTCCTGGGCCTGAACCTGGGGCTACTGGAGGGGCGCTCGGATATCGAGGGGATAGGGAACCTGCGCCGCACGGCGTTGGCCGTAGCGCGCGAATCTGCCGACGGCCTGCAGTCTATGGAACAGGAGGCGGACCGCCTGCGGCAGGAGCTTGGTGCTTTGATCGCGGCCATGCCCACGTTGGAGAAGCAGTCCGGATCCATCCCTGTGGCCGTGAAAGACGCCCTTGCCGGTTTGCTCGAAGAATTGCGGGCATTGCGATCGTTGGTCGATGCAGATCGCCTTGTGCTGCGTCCCGTGTCGGATATCACTTGCCAGGCGCGCGAGTCCGCGTATTCTCGGATGCCGTTGCATGATCGTGTATCAGACGGGCAACAAGTGAAAAAGATGTCGCGTTTGAAGACGGTCAGTGCGACGCCGGTCCCTCGAGTCGGTCGCGGCAAACGCGGCGGCCCACTTGAAGAGGATTGGCACGATTGATTCGATCGCGAGCGTACTCTCGATTTCAGGTGTTCCCGCAGACCTCAAGTCGGGGCGATCGTGGTCGATAAATACCTTGGGTTCGAACCGAAACACTCAGCGTTACACGGAAGAGGCTATGTCCGACTTATTCAACAGCATCGAGGCTCGCACGAGACTTGCGGGCACCAACAAGCTCGAAATCCTGCTTTTCTCGCTCGGCGTCGATCAGCGAACCGGTCGACAGGAAACCTTTGGCATCAACGTTTTCAAGGTGCGCGAGGTGATGCGGACGCCGGAGATCACCTCGGCGCCCGAGATGCCGGATTGCGTCGAAGGCATGGTCAGCCTGCGTGGGGTGCTGGTGCCCGTGGTCGACCTCGCGAAGTATGTCGGCATTGCCTCCCAGGCGCCACGAAGCATCATGATCGTGACCGAATACAACGGCCATACCCAGGGCTTTCTGGTCGAGAACGTCGACACCATCCTGCGTCTGGACTGGTCGCACATGCGCGTGCCGCCCGAGATGCTGACCGCCAAGATGGGAGGTCTGGTGACCGCAGTCACCGAGCTGGCCGACGACCGGCTGGTGATGATGCTCGACGTCGAGAAAGTGTTGTCCGAGACCGCACGCTACGACGACGAACTCCAGTTCAAGGGGATCGACCCGATCAACGGTGAGAGCCGGATGGTGTTCTTTGCCGATGACTCGTCGGTGGCGCGCAAGCAGATCGAGCTGACGCTGGAAAAGCTGGATGTGCCCTACCAGGCGACCATCAACGGGCGCCAGGCGTGGGAGGAACTACAGAAAATTGCGCGCCATGCGCAGGCCACCGGCCGCACGGTCGCCGACATAATCAGCGTGATCCTGACCGATGTCGAGATGCCAGAGATGGACGGCTACATACTCACCAAGACGATCAAGTCCGATTCACGTTTTGCAGGCATACCGGTGATCATGCATTCGTCGCTGTCCGGTATGTCGAATCAGCAACTGGGACGCTCGGTCGGCGTGGATGATTACGTCCCCAAGTTCGAACCGCACCGGCTCGCGACGGTTCTGCGCGAACGGATCAAGGAACGACGCAAGAGTGCTGCGTCGGGAGAGTGAGCACATGTACGCATTGAAGACCCAGCAAGTCGGCGCATCGGTCGCTGCGAGCGAAGAGGAGTCTCTGGTCGGCTCCAACCGGATGGAGATCCTGCTCTTTTCGCTCGGTACCGGAGAGACCTTCGGCATCAACGTTTTCAAGGTGCGCGAGGTGTGCGATACGCCATTCGTGACCCGCGCACCCAACATGCCCCATGGCGTGGAAGGGCTGATCTCACTCAGGGGCAATGTGATCCCGGTGCTGTCGCTCGCCAGCATCCTCGGAATCGGCGGCGCCGAAGAGCGGGCCGGCACCATGATGGTCACCGAGTACAGCAAGCGCACCCTGGGTTTTCTGGTCGAGACGGTGGACCGCATCGTGCGCGTGGACTGGGAGCGCGTGAGGGCTGCAGACAATGTTTCGAGTGCTGCACAAGGATTCATCACCGCACTGACCGAGCTGCCGAACGGCAAGCTGGTGTCGATTCTGGACGTAGAAACCGTGTTGTCGCACACATTCGGCGATGCGGTGATCGGGCCGATCAATCCGATCGATGGCGGCCATGAGCTCAACGTTTTCTTCGTCGACGACTCTGGTGTCGCGCGACGCAAGATCGCCGAGGTGCTCGACAAGCTCGGTGTCAAGCACAAGTACGCAGTCAATGGTGCCGAGGCCTGGCAGCGCCTCGAAGGCATTGCCAACCAGGCCAAGCAGGCCGGTCGGCGGGTCTGTGACGAGTTGGACTTGATCCTGGTGGATGTCGAAATGCCGGAGATGGATGGCTATGTGCTGACCAGCAAGATCAAGACGGATGAGCGTTTCAAGGGCGTGCCGGTGGCGATGCACTCATCGCTTTCGTCCGCGGCCAATCGGGATATGGGAAAGCAGGTCGGGGTTGACGCCTACGTGGCAAAATTCGACGCTGATGTGCTGGCCGACACCCTGCGGCCGTTGTTGATGAAGAACCATCGCCTGAATGGACAGTGAATACGGAGATTGGAATGCCTGATCCCTCAATGAAGTTTCTTGTTGTCGATGACTTTTCCACGATGCGACGCATCGTGAGGAATTTGCTCAAGGAACTCGGTTTCAACAATGTCGATGAGGCCGAAGACGGCGTGGTGGCGCTGCAGAAACTGGAGCGCAGCGATTTCGAGTTCGTCGTGACCGACTGGAACATGCCGAACATGGACGGGCTGGCCCTGCTGCAAAGCATCCGCAAGTCGCCTGATCTCAAGCATCTGCCAGTCCTGATGATCACGGCGGAGGCCAAGAAGGAAAACATCATCGCGGCAGCGCAGGCCGGTGCGAGCGGGTACATCGTCAAACCCTTCACAGCCGCCACCTTGTCAGAGAAGTTGCAGAAGATATTCGAAAAAATGAGCAAGTAAGGCCCCCGGGGGCGAATCCCCGGCAGGCAGGAGTGTCAGGATGATCAGAAAGCAGAAACACGGCGAATCAGGTGACTCGGACGACCTTCAAGCCTTGTTCGACGAGATTGCCACCGGCGGTGGCGGTGTCGAACCGGCGCCGGTCGCGTCAACGCCCCCAGACGCCGATGGTGACAGTGATGACTTGCAGGCCTTGTTCGACAGTGTGGCAAGTGCTGCGGGTGTCGCGAGCGTGCCGTCGGCTGATGATATTCCCGCGATGTCTGCATCGGAGGGCGCGGGCAATGAGGAAGAGCGTGTCTTCAGGCGCGTTGGCGCGATGACCAGGCAAGTCCATGAGTCTTTGCGCACCCTGCTCGGCGAAGCGCCGCTGAAGGACGCAGTGGAGGCGATCCCCGATGCCCGCCAGCGCCTCAACTACATCGCGCTGATGACCGAACAGGCTGCCAGCCGCGTGCTGAACGCCACCGATATCGCCCAGCCGCTCCAGAGCCAGCTGGAAAAGGACGCCGAAAGATTGCAGGGCCTGTGGGACAAGCTTGTCGCCAATCAGTTGTCGGTGGATGAGTTCAAATCCCTGGCGCAAGACACGCATCGCTTCCTCGGGCAGACCCGGGACAACAGCCGAGTCACTGGCGAGCAGCTGCTCGAGATCATGATGGCGCAGGATTTCCAGGACCTGACCGGCCAGGTGATCAAGCGGGTCGTCGATCTGGCCCAGACGCTTGAAAGCGAGTTGTTGAGCCTGCTCATAGAGATCACCCCGCCGGACAAGCGACCGACCAAGGCCGACGGCCTGATGAACGGTCCGGTGGTCGATTCGCGTGGCCGCGATGACGTGGTGACCTCGCAGGAGCAGGTCGATGACTTGCTCGACAGCCTCGGTTTTTGAAATGCGCGAGCGCCGGGGTCCCGAGGGACACCGCCTGACCATGGTCCGGCCCCGGTGCCGCGATTGGACGAACAAAGAGTGAGAGCAAGATGAGTGAATTCGCCGGAATGGAAGATTTGCTTCAGGATTTCCTGATCGAGGCCGGGGATTTGTTGTCGTCGGTCGATAACAAGCTCGTCGAACTCGAGCGTGCGCCCGGAGACCGCGGTCTGCTCAACGAGATCTTTCGCGGATTTCACACCATCAAGGGCGGAGCCGGTTTTCTCAATGCGACCGAACTCGTGACACTGTGCCATCTGACCGAGAGTCTGTTCGACAAGCTGCGCAACGGCGAGCTCTTGCTGAACGCGGGGATCATGGATGTGATCCTGGCGTCGACCGCGACGGTGCAGGACATGTTTCATGATCTCGAGCGGGCGATCCAGCCGCCCCCGGCGGCCCCTGATCTGATCGAGCGCCTCAAGCTCGCGCTGGCGGGTGAGCTCGGAGCCGGAACCTCGGCGGCGGCAGCGGCACCGGTGACGCGGTCGGCTGGCGATGGCCCGGACTGGGCCGTGCTGCATGCGGCGGTGAGCGGTGCGCCCGTCCCGGTGGTGTCGGCGCGACCGGCCGAAGAAATCATTCAAGCAGCGGTCGGTCGGCGTGCCGGCGACCGGCCGGGCGCGACGTCCGCGCCCGGCGGACGTCGCGAGAGTGAACGTCAGCGTGACGCCTCTATCCGTGTCGACACTACCCGTCTCGACCAGGTGCTGAACCTGTCTGGCGAGATCGGCCTGACCAAGAACCGCCTGAACGCTCTGCGAAGTGAAATCCTCAGTGGCGGGAATGACAGCGAAACCCTGCATGCGCTGGATATCGCTGTCAGCCAGCTCGACCTGCTGGTTTCCGACCTGCAGAACGCGGTGATGAAGACCCGCATGCAGCCCATCGGTCGCTTGTTCCAGAAATACCCGCGCATTGCGCGCGACCTCGCGCGCAACCTTGGCAAGGATGTCGAGTTGGTCCTTGCGGGCGAAGAGACCGAAATCGACAAGACGATGATCGAGGATCTCGGTGATCCGATCATCCACCTCATCCGCAATGCGGTGGACCATGGTGTTGAAAGCGCCGAGGACAGGCAAGCCACAGGCAAACCGGCCAAGTCGCTGGTGCGTCTCGAAGCCCGTCAGGAGGGCGATCACATCGTCATCGCGGTGGCCGACGACGGGCGCGGCATGAACCCGGACAAGCTGCGCGCCAAGGCAATCAAGAAGGGGCTGATCAGCGAGGAAGAAGCCGCCTCGATGGACGATCGCCAGAGCTACAACCTGGTGTTCCACCCCGGTTTCTCGATGGCGGCGCAGATCTCCGATGTCTCAGGCCGTGGCGTCGGCATGGATGTGGTACGCACCAACGTCCAGAAGCTCAACGGCACGATCGACGTTCATTCCCAAACCGGGAAGGGGACGACCATCCTGATCAGCCTGCCGCTTACCCTGGCTATTTTGCCGGTGTTGCTGGTCAGGCTGGGCGAGCAGCCCTTCGCGGTGCCGTTGTCGATGGTTCGCGAAATCCTGCCGGTGGAATCCGCCGCGATTCAAGAGGTGAGTGGGCGCGCGACGATGGTGGTGCGAGGCGAGGTGTTGCCGCTGATGCCGCTGGCGACCCTGCTTGGCTGGCCGCTGGCGCGTACCCCCGGATACGGCGTGCTGATGCAGACCGCTGAGCAGGCATTCATCCTAGGGGTGGATACTTTCGCCGGCCGCGAGGATGCGGTCATCAAGTCACTCGATGATTTCCGGCCAAAGGGCGTTGCCGGTGTCACCACTTTGGCCAATGGCCAGATCGTGCTGATTCTCGACATGAAGGAATTGCTTGGTGCCGGCAACGGTGCGCGCGGTGTGACCCGCCGCGAGCTGGTCTTCGACGCATCTCGTGCGATGACAGCCTCGGTCTGAGGCTCGCAGTAGCGCAAGCGAGCCTTTCAGGCAGTCAATTCGAGCAGCGCCGAGAAGGCCTGCTCGAATTGTTTGAGCCCGTCTGTCTGAAGTTGTTGCCCGACACTGTCCAGGTCGATGCCAAGGTCGGCCAGAGCCTTGAACTGAGCTTCGGCCGCCTCGATGTCATCCTCGATCGTCGGCGCGGCATGACCATGGTCGCGCAGGGCCGCGAGTGTCGCGTCGGGAAGGGTGTTCACGGTTTCCGGGCCGATGAGCGGCTCCACGTACAGGAGATCGTGGTAGGCGGGGTTCTTCGTGCCGGTGCTCGCCCAGAGCATGAACTGTGGCCAGGCGCCCACGCTGCGCAGCGACGTGAAACCGGAGCCGTGAAACCTTTCCAGGTACCGGCGATAGGCGAGCTTGGCCATGGCCACTGCGCTTTTTCCGCGCAGCCGGAGTGTGTCACCGCCCATGTCCTCGAGGCGCTTGTCCACTGCGGTATCGACCCGGCTCAGGAACAGGCTTGCGACAGACATCACCGACGCAGGGTTGCCACCGGCCTGCTGCAGTCTTTCGAGCCCCGCCACGTATGCTGAGGCGACCGCATCCACATGCGCGAGCGAAAACATCAGCGTCACATTGACACTGACACCTTTGGCAGTCAGGCCCTCTATCGCCACGAGTCCGGCAGCGGTCGCCGGCACCTTGATGAGCAGGTTCTCGCGGTCAACCGCGGCCTTGAGCCGCAGGCCGGCGACGATGGTGGCCTCGGCATCGTGGGCCAGCGCCGGCGATACCTCGAGGCTGACATAGCCCACTTCGCGGTCACTGTCGCGATGGGTGGGCAGCAAGAGGTCGCAGGCGCGCTGCACATCCGGGATGACCAGCGCCTCATAGCGGGCTTCGGCATCCAGCGCTTGGGTCAGCAGGCGCGCGAGGTCGTCCTCGTAGTAGCGGCCGCCGGCGATCGCCTTGTGGAAGATCGACGGGTTGGTGGTGACGCCGCAGACACCGTCTTCCGCTATGAGTCGAGTCAGATGCCCGTCGTTGAGCAGTGACCGGGAGAGGTTGTCGAGCCAGATTTGCTGGCCGAGGGCGCGGACCTCGAGCAAGGGATTTGTCATGATCGGTCGGGCTGGTTGGTCTGGCCTTTTATTTTGCCTGCTTTCGCCGCCACTGACAAAAGACTCAGAGGTACGCGTGTCTCGCGGCGTCGGCCCACCCCAGGGCGGCGATCAGGGCTTGGAAGTCTGCCGCGGGCGGACAACGAAGATCCACGGTCTCGTCGTGCCAGGGGTGGGTAAAGCGGAGATGGGTGCAGGCGAGAAGCAGGCGGGTGCATCCGTAATGCTCTGCGAAAAGGCGGTTGTGCCGCCCCTTGCCGTGAGTGGCGTCGCCGATGATGGGGTGCGCCAAATGCTTGAGGTGCCGCCGCAACTGGTGACGACGACCCGTTTCCGGCTCGAGTGCCACCAGCGCATAGCGGCTCGTGGGGTATCGGTCCACGCGGTGCGGCAGTTCGGTGGTCGCCAGCTGGCGAAAGCGTGTGACGGCCTCGCGCGCGACCGCCGATGCGCCCGCGGGCAGCCCTTCGGCCTCGTCGGGCTGATGACTGAGCGGGTGGTCGATGGTGCCCGCCTCGGCGGGCATGTGTCCGCGCACGACCGCGAGGTAGCGCTTCATGACTTCTCGTGTGCCGAAGGTCCGCGAGAGGCGGCTCGCGGTCTCCCGGTCGAGTGCGAACACCAGCGCGCCCGATGTGCTCTTGTCGAGACGGTGGACCGGATGCACACGCCGGCCGATCTGGTCGCGCAACAACTGCACCGCAAAGCGGGTTTCATGGCGGTCCAGCTGCGAGCGATGCACGAGCAGGCCGGATGGCTTGTGTATCGCGATGAGATAGTCGTCGCGGTAGAGGATGTCCAGCATCGCCAGGGGTCGCCGGGTTGGTGGAATTGAAAAAGGCACCCGGGTGGGTGCCTTTTGACTGAGTGTATCAGGCTCAGGCGGCGTAGTTCTGCGCCGCGAAATCCCAGTTGGCGAGCTTCTCGAGGAAGGTCTCGACGAACTTCGGACGGGCGTTGCGGTAGTCGATGTAGTAGGCGTGTTCCCACACGTCGATACAGAGCAGGGCGGTGTCGCCGGTGGTCAGCGGGGTGCCGGCAGCGCCCATGTTCACGATGTCAACCGAGCCGTCGGCCTTCTTGACCAGCCAGGTCCAGCCGGATCCGAAGTTACCCACCGCAGAGGCGGCGAATGCTTTCTTGAAGTCGTCGAAGGAGCCCCACTTGGCTTTGATCGCATCGGCTAGAACACCGGTGGGCTCGCCGCCGCCGGCGGGCTTCATGCTGTTCCAGAAGAAGGTATGGTTCCAGACCTGTGCGGAGTTGTTGTACACGCCGCCGGCCGGAGCCTTCTTGACGATGGCTTCGAGGTCGAGATTCTCGAACTCGGTGCCCTTGATCAGGTTGTTGAGGTTGGTGACATAGGCCTGATGGTGTTTGCCGTGGTGAAACTCGAGCGTCTCGGCGGAGATGTGGGGTGCGAGCGCGTCCTGAGCGTAGGGCAGGGCGGGAAGAGTGTGTTCCATGTGTTTCTCCTGTTTTGATCTTGATCTGCATCAAAGCCAGACTATTCTAGTCGGGAATAGCGTCCGCTGACAATGGTCGAATCCAGCCCGTCAGTCTACACCCTCGCTTGCGGATGGTGAGGCAGTGCGATGGCACAGGTTCGATCACGAGATCTTGTGCGAGGCCTCCACGCGGGCGTCGATGCGGCCGTCGGGGAGTTGGATTTCCAGGGCGTCGCCCTGCGCAAGGCGGTCGATGCTGCGCACGATACGCCCCTCGTGGTCTCGCGTGATGCTGTAGCCGCGCGCCAGCACGGCCTGCGGTGCGAGCAGCTGCAGCTGAACCGCGAGGGTATCCATGCGGCGCCGATTGCCCGCGACCAGCCCGGTGCCGGCCTCTGAGAGACGTGTCGCGACGCGTTCCAGGTGCTCCAGCGCAGGGGTGACGCTCGGGCGTGCCGCGCGGAGCCGGACCACCAGCATGCCGAGGCGCGCCTGATGGCGCTCCATCACTGTCCGGCGCGCGCGCGCGAGGCGCTCACCCAGTTGTGCGCAGCGGTCGACTTCTGCGGCGATTCGCTCGCGTGGATGGCGTAGCCGCAAGCACGCTCGATCGAGACGCTGGGCGAGCGTATCGAGCCTGCGCTCCATCGTGCGCTGCAAGCTCCGCTCCAGCTGGACGAGCCGCAATGCGGCATCGAAGTAGCCACTGCTGGCGAGCTCGGCGGCGCCGGTCGGCGTGGCCGCGCGGATGTCGGCTGCAAAGTCGGCAATGGTGAAATCGGTCTCGTGTCCGACGCCGCTGATGACCGGTACCCTGCACGAACGGATTGCAAGCGCAAGTGCTTCGTCGTTGAAGGCGTTGAGGTCCTCTATGCTGCCGCCACCGCGTACCAGCAGGACGAGGTCGATCTGGTCTTCCGAGGCTCTGTTGGATGCGGTTGTGAGTGCCTGTCGGAGCTGGGCTGGAGCGGGCTCACCCTGCACTGCGGCCGGGTAAAGTACGACCTCCAGGTTTGGGGCGCGACGGCGTAGCGTGGCGAGTACGTCCTGGTAGGCCGCCGCCGCGGGTGAGGTGACGATGCCTATCCGGCGTGGGAAATTCGGCAGCTTGCGCTTGAGCGCAGGATCGAAAAGTCCTTCCGCCTCGAGTCGCCTCTTGAGGCGCAGAAAAGCCTCGTAGAGATTGCCCGCTCCCGCTTGTCGCAACCCTTCGATCGAAAGCTGGAAGTCGCCCCGCACCTCGTAGAGCGTGACCAGGGCCCGCGCTTCGACCTGCATGCCATTTTCCGGGCGAAAGGCCAGCAACTGCGCCTTGCTGCGCCACATGGTGCAACGCACCTGCGCCTGCTCGTCCTTGAGCGTGAAATAAACATGGCCGGAAGCGGCCCGGCTGAGGTTGGAGATTTCACCGGCCACTTGCAGTAGCGGAAAGCGTTGCTCCAGGGTTTGGCGTGCGAAGCGGTTGAGTTCGCTTACCGTGAGAACCGTGGCGGGAGCGAGGGCCGCCTGTTCTGTGTCGTAGGTATCGGGCATGGCGCGCATTGTAGCGCCTGCCCGGGGGGCTGCGAAGCGTTGCCGCGTCGTTTCCTGGTCGTTACTATCCACACCGCACCTGGATTGTCAACGTCAACCGCCAAAAATTTTTCATTTCAAAAGAGCATTCATAAGACATTGAATATAAACAAGAAAATGGATCGCCTAAATTTGCGGCAATCTAGCCCAGTGCCCGTGTTGGCGCCGAATTGGCATGGTTATCGATGCCAATCCACACACTTATCCACAGATTCTGTGGATTGTCTTTCGCGCGCCGCAGTGTCCGCCCTCAGTCGCGGCAGGGTTTCCACCTATCCCGGCGGCGTTGCCGCCTGTGCTAACGTCGGAAACTGCGATTCGAGCTGGCACATGCCCGGATCGCCAAACACAAAACGACGGAGGAGACCCTCGAATGCGACTCACGAAATTTCTTGCCGCCTCGGCACTCGCGCTGGCTGTTCCCCTGGCGGGCGCACAGCAACAGCTTTCGATCGCGACCGGTGGCACCGGTGGCGTCTATTACCCCATCGGCGGCGGTCTGGCCGAACTGATCAACCGCCACATCGATGGCTATTCGGCAGTGGCCGAGGTGACCGGTGCATCGGTCGAGAACATGGCCCTGATCGCACGTGGAGATTCCGATCTTGCGATTGCGCTGGCCGACTCGGTTTACCAGGCCTATTCCGGCACGGGCCGGTTCGAGGGACGGCAGGTTGCAGCAACCCGTGCGATTGCCTCCATCTATCCCAATGCAGTGCAGATCGTGACGCTCGCGGGTTCAGGCATCAACTCGCTGCAGGACCTCAAAGGCAAAAGGGTGTCGGTCGGTGCGCCGGGTAGTGGCACCGAGGTCAATGCCGCGGCAATTTTCGAAGGCAACGGCATCAGCTATGAGGAGATGCGTGTGCAACGCCTGAACTTCAACGAGACGGCCGATGCCCTGCGTGACGGGGATATCGATGCCGGCTTCTGGAGTGTCGGCCCTCCGACAAGCTCGATCATGAATCTCGCGGCGACCCGTGACATCGCCATCGTGCCGTTAACCGCCGATGAGATCGCCCGTGCGCAGGCAGTCGAAGCGGTGTTCGCACCCTACACGCTGCGAGCCGGCACCTACGACAAGCAGGATACCGACATTTCGACGATCAGCATCCCCAATGTCCTTGTGGTGCATGCGGACATGTCGGATGACCTGGCCTACGCGATCACCAAGGTGCTGTTCGAGAAGACTGCCGAGCTGATCGCGATCCACCCGGCCGCCAACGACACCACGGTGGAGTTCAGTCTGACTTCCACACCGGTGCCGCTGCATCCGGGTGCGCTGCGCTATTACGAGGAGATTGGCGCCGACATTCCGGATCGTCTCCGGCTCTGACACGGCCAGCCGGTGACTCTGTTGTGCGCGGGCATCCGGCGGCGATGCCTGCCTCTGGTGCTCGCCGGCCTGGCTGGCGTCTCGAGCGCGCCAGCCCAGACCGTGCTCGAAGTGACCTCGTCCGACGGCGCAAGCCTGTTCGAGCTGCCTCTCGCGGAAGGGCAGTCCTGGTGCCTGCTCTGGAACCATTCGGTCGCCGGCTTTGCGGTGCGTGACTGCTTCACCTGGCGCGCACCGCACCTCACGCTGCAAAGCAGCCACCAACCCGACTTCGCTGCGGGCCTCGGGCATTTCGAGGGGCGCGGCAAGCTCAGAGCGGCAAGCGAGGGCGGCTACCTCATCGACGGTATCGACGAATCGCTGCCGGAAAATCGGCTGGTGGTGCGTGTCGGCTCTGCAGCGGTCGACCACCGCATCGAGATCGGCGGCCAGACGTTCTCGTTGAGCGAACAGCTCGCCGGCGTGCGGGTGGCCATCCGCGCGGTCGATCGGGCAGCCTCGCAATGACAACTTGCCAGTCACTCCCATGAGCGATCAGCCCAAGGCACTCCTGCCCGACGATTCGAGCGGTTTTCAGCCTCGCGTGATCCTGTGGCTCATCACCATCGTGGCCGTGGGCCTGTCGCTGTTCCAGCTTTACTCGGCGGGGATACAGCAGTTCGGCCTGTTCTACCAGCGCAGTATCCACCTCGCGCTGATCATGATGCTCGCGTTCCTGCTGTTTCCGGTTTTCGGTAGCGGCCGCAAGCGAGGCATCATCGGCGGCCTCATAGACACCGCCTTTTTTGCTGGTGCGGTGCTCACCGGTTTCTATCTTTCGTTTTACCTCGACGACATCATTGCCCGTGCCGGTTTCTGGAACCAGACCGACATCATCGTCGGCTGCATTGCGGTCGTCACTGTGCTCGAGGCGAGCCGGCGTGCGGTCGGACTTGCCCTGACCATCATCGGGTTGGTTTTCATTCTCTATGCGATGGCGGGGCCCCGTGGCGCCTTGCCCTGGCTGGGCGAATACATGCCGGGCATTCTCTCGCACCGCGGCTTCACGCTGGAGCGTATCGTCGGCCAGCTCTATCTCGGGCAAGAGGGTCTGTTCGGCTTGCCGCTCGGGGTGGCGGCGACCTTCATCTTTGTTTTCGTGCTGTTCGGCGCCTTTCTGGAAGTGACCGGTGCCGGCAAATTCTTCATCGATCTGGCCTACGCGGCCACCGGTCGGCAACGTGGTGGCCCGGCAAAGGCGGCGGTGATCGCGTCGGCCGGCATGGGGTCGATCTCCGGCAGTGCGATTGCCAACGTGGTGACCACCGGCGCATTCACGATTCCGCTGATGAAGCGGCTCGGATACCGGCCGGCGCAGGCGGGCGGCATCGAAGCCGCGGCGAGCACCGGGGGGCAGATCATGCCGCCGCTGATGGGGGCTGGCGCGTTCCTGATCGCCGAGTACACCCGGGTGCCTTATCTCGAGATCGTCAAGATCAGCATCATTCCAGCCCTGTTGTACTTTGGTACGGTTTATCTGTTCGTGCATATCATCGCGATCAAGCAGGGCATGAAGGGCATGGCGGCCTCGGAGCTGCCGTCGATGCGTCAGGTCATCCGCGAGGGGTGGCACTTCCTGCTGCCGCTGGTCGTGCTGGTGTACCTGTTGGTCATGAACATGTCGCCGATGCGCGTCGGCTTCTATGCGGTGGTTTCCGTCGTCGCAGTGGCGGTGCTGCGCTATCTGGTGTGGTTCTTCATCATTGGTCCGCGTCAGGGTCACCCTGTGGACTGGGTGAAGATCCGCGACATGGTGATGGCCGGTTTCCATCTGCTGATACACGGGCTGGCGCTTGGTGCGCGCAATGCGGTGCCGGTCAGCATGGCGTGTGCGGTGGCGGGCATCATCGTCGGTGTAGTCGGCCTTACCGGGCTCGGCCTCAAGTTTTCCTCGATGATGATTGCACTGTCGGGCGGCAATCTGGTGCTCGCGCTGTTGCTCGTTCTCATCGCCAGCCTGATCCTGGGGATGGGGTTGCCGGTGACCGCTGCCTACATCGTTCTCATCGTGCTGGTAGGGCCGGCGCTCACGGCCGAATTCGGCATTCCGCTGCTGATCGCCCACCTGGTGGTGTTCTGGTATTCGCAGGACTCCAACGTAACCCCTCCGGTGGCGCTTGCAGGTTTCGCGGGCGCGGCGATCGCCGGCGCGAAGCCCATGGAAACCAGCTTTCTGGCGTGGAAGTTCGCCAAGGGTTTGTACCTGATCCCGCTCTTCATGGTCTTCAATCCGGAGCTGATCATGGGTGGGCCGACGCACATCATTGCCTGGAACGTGGTCATCGCGATCTGCGCGCTCGCGGGCTTCGCCGCGGCTCTGGAGGGCTATCTCTTCGGGCCGATGGGCGTCGCGTCGCGCCTGCTGATGATCCCGGCCACGGTTGGCATCTTCTGGCCGGATCCGGTCATCGAGGTCGCGGGGCTGGCGACCATCGTGGTGGTGCTGGCGCTCAATTGGTTCATGGCCCGCCGCTCGGCGATGCAGGCCTGAAGACGGGTGGGATCGAGCAAGACGCGAGCCGCGGTGAGTTGCATGGCTTGCCCTCATGACGGGCGGGCGCTAGAGTTCCGGCTTTACCCAAGGGGAGTGCGCTCGCTTGTTCGCGATCATTGAAGCATCTGGTTGGCCGATCTGGCCTCTGCTCCTCGCCTCGGTCATAGCCGTTGCGCTGATCATCGAGCGATCCATCTCGCTGCGGCGAAGCAGGGTCGCACCCCCGCGACTGCTGGACGACGTGCTCGAAGACCTGCGCCAGTTCGGTGTCAGCAGCCAGATGACCGAGCAGGTGGCGCAGCACTCGCCGTTGGGTCGCGTGCTGGCTGCCGGGCTGCGCAATGTCAACAGCTCACGTGAGATCATGAAGGAGGCGATCGAGGAGACCGGCCGCGCGGTTGCGCACGAGCTCGAGCGCTATCTGACCACGCTCGGCACCATTGCCGCGATCAGCCCACTGCTGGGCCTGTTCGGTACCATCGTCGGCATGATCGATATTTTTGCCTCTCAAGGCGTCACCGGCGCGAATCCGCAGCAACTCGCCCAGGGTATTTCGATCGCGCTCAACACCACCGGACTTGGCCTCATCATCGCCATTCCGGCCACGATCTTCTGGCGGCACTTTCGTGCGCTGGTCGACAGTTTCGTCATCGACATGGAGCAACAGGCGATCAAGCTCGTCGAAGTGGTCCAAGGCGAGCGCAAGGCCTGACGGGATCACATGAACTTCCAGCGCGGCAGTCGCCAGGAGCCCCCCGAGGTCAACCTGATTCCCCTGATCGACGTGGTGTTGGTCATCATCATCTTCCTGATGCTGACCACGACTTTTTCCAAGGTGTCGGGTCTGGAGATCAATCTACCGACCGCAGACACGGAAGCCACCGAGGCCGTGCCTAACGAGATCACGGTGGCGGTGACCGCTGCCGGTGAGATCATCGTCGACGGTCGTCCAGTCGGTGCGGTAACCATCGACGAGATCGCGCTGGCGCTCGGGCGAGCGGTGCGCCCCGATGCGAGCGGAGAGCCGGTCATCGTCATCAACGCCGACGCCAAGGCCGCCCACCAGAGCGTCATCGACGTCATGCAGGCGGCGCAGCGTGCTGGGCTTCCCAACATCACCTTCGCCATCCAGGCGCCCGACAACTGAGCGATGCCGGTCAATGCGCCACGCTTCTGGCGTTCGCGCTCGCCAGCGGCGCTCGCCCTGTTGCCGCTGTCCGCGGTTTTCGCGGGCCTTGCTGCGCTCAGGCGTGTGCTGTTTCGTCGCGGTGTGCTCGCCCGAGTCAGGTTGCCAGTTCCGGTAATCGTGGTAGGTAACATCGCGGTAGGGGGGAGCGGCAAGACGCCAGTCGTACAGTGGCTGGTGGCCAGTTTGCGCGATGCGGGATACCGCCCGGGTGTCGTCAGCCGCGGTTATGGCGGCACTGGCCAGGGGGCAAGGCGGGTGCTGCTGGACTCGATGGCCGTGGAGGTGGGTGACGAACCGCTGTTGCTCGCAAATACCTGCGGATGTCCGGTCTCCGTCGGGGCTGACAGACCTGCTGCAGCAGCGCTCCTGGTTGCCGATGGCTGCGACGTGGTCATCAGCGACGATGGTCTGCAGCACTACCGCCTGTGCCGCGATATCGAGATCGTCGTTGTCGACGCCGAGACGCTGGGGAATCGACTCCTGCTGCCTTCGGGGCCGCTTCGTGAGCCGGTGTTGCGCCTGGCCAGCGCGGATCTGGTCATTGCCCATGGCGATCTGGACGCGTCTCTTGCGCGATGCTGCGCGACGGCGCCGGTGAAGCGGATGCGACTCGTCGGTGAGACCTTGATGCCGCTTGGCCCGGGTGGAACCGCCAAGCCGCTCCAGGCACTGCGTGGTCGTCGGGTTCACGCCTTTGCTGGCATCGGGCGCCCGTCCCGGTTTTTCGGGCAACTCCAGGATGCCGGGCTGGAGGTTGTGCCGCATGCGTTTCCCGATCATCATCGCTTCGTGCCGGCGGATTTCGAAACCGCCGGCGAAGAACCTAAAATCCTGACCGCCAAGGATGCGGTAAAATGTGAGTCCTTCGGACTCGCGGATGCATGGGTCCTACCGGTTTCCGCCGAGATCGAAGCGGGTGCCGCCGAACGAATTCTGGAGAAACTGAAGCATGGACGCGAGGCTGCTTGAAATACTGGTGTGTCCAATCTGCAAGGGTCCGCTCGACTA
Source organism: uncultured Azoarcus sp. (assembly GCA_964435845.1). GTDB lineage: Bacteria > Pseudomonadota > Gammaproteobacteria > Burkholderiales > Rhodocyclaceae > Azoarcus_F. The sequence continues at coordinate 1,419 of CAYTAY010000020.1, read as the reverse complement.
TCTCAAGGGCGAGCAGGAGCTTGTTTGCAAGGCTGACCGGCTCGCTTTCCCGATTCGTGACGGCATTCCGGTGATGCTCGAGGACGAGGCCCGGCGCATGAGTGCCGAGGAAGTCGAGGCCTTGCGCAAGTGACGCGGTTTCGCGTCGTCATTCCGGCGCGCTTCGCCTCGACGCGCCTGCCGGGTAAGCCGCTGCTCGATATCGGCGGCAAGCCCATGGTCCTGCATGTGCTAGACCGTGCAACCGCGTCGGGCGCGGCCTCGGTATGCGTTGCGACTGATCACCAAGCAGTTTTCGATGCGGTGGCCGATGTCGGCGCTGATGTGATGATGACGCGCGCAGATCACCCCAGCGGTACCGACCGGCTCGCCGAGGTCGTTTCTGCACGCGAGTGGGGCGAAGATGAAATCGTGGTCAATGTGCAGGGTGACGAGCCGCTCATTGACCCGGAACTGATCGCCTCGGTGGCGGCGACTTTGGCTGCATCACCCGCGGCGATGGTCGCCACTGCTGCGCACGCCATCTCGGATGTTGCCGAGTTCGAGAATCCCAACGTGGTCAAAGTGGTCTGTGATGCTGCCGGCCATGCCTTGTATTTCTCCCGTGCGCCAATCCCCTGGCCGCGGGATGCGTTCGCTGCCGACCGCAACCGGCTGCCGGCGGGCTTGCCGGTGATGCGGCATATCGGCATCTATGCGTACCGGGTCGCCTTCCTGCGGCGCTACGCTTCGCTCGCGGTGTCGCCGCTCGAGCAGTGGGAAGCGCTGGAGCAGCTTCGCGTGCTGTGGCATGGCGAGCGGATCACCGTGCTTACCGTGGATCGCACACCACCAGCCGGCGTGGATACGCCGGAGGAACTGGCGCGTATCAGGCAGGTATTTAACCGCTCGCGGCCGGTAGAGTAACTTCGTTCGTTCAACAAAAGGAAGTGGCTGCAGCAGCAGATCACGTGACGGGAGGGTAGAAATGCGATTGATTCTTCTGGGTCCGCCGGGGGCGGGCAAGGGTACACAGGCCAACTTCATCAAGGAGAAGTTCGCCATTCCGCAGATCTCCACCGGCGACATGCTGCGCGCCGCAGTGAAGGCGGGAACGCCATTGGGAGTCGAGGCCAAGAAGGTCATGGACTCGGGCGGCCTGGTGTCCGACGATATCATCATCGGCCTGGTCAAGGATCGGTTGCGGCAGGATGACTGCAAGAGCGGCTACATGTTCGACGGCTTCCCGCGCACCATTCCGCAGGCCGACGCGATGAAGGATGCCGGTGTGCCGCTGGATTTCGTGCTCGAGATCGATGTGCCCGACCAGGAGATCATCGAGCGCATGAGCGGTCGTCGTGTGCACCTGGCCTCTGGTCGTACCTACCACGTCAAGTACAACCCGCCCAAGGTCGAAGGCAAGGACGACGTCACCGGCGA
>CAYTAY010000019.1:0-26044 GCA_964435845.1 uncultured Azoarcus sp. | reverse complement strand
CCTGCGCACGGATCGCGCTGATCTCGATTTCGTCGGCGGAGACGGTGAGCCAGGCATGCATGAGGCGGGACTTCGTGAACGTCAGGCTTGGTCGGCGGCCAGCCGACCCGCCTGGCGCGCATCCTCTTCCCGCTGCGCTGCCTCGATCACTTGCATCACATCCGCAAGGTCTGCCAGGATCTCATCCGCTGCGATGACGCCTGTGAGCATGGAGTCGGGTCGCAGTTTGCCGGATTCGTAGAGCGACCAGATCTCCTTGCCGTACTGGGTTTCTCGCAACTCGGGGGCGAACTGGCCGAAATAGGCTGCCAGACTGTCGACATCGCGCTCGAGCATGGCGCGGGCATTGTTGTTGGCGGCGGCGTCGACCGCCTGCGGCAGGTCGATGATCACCGGACCGTGCGGGTCGACCAGTACGTTGTACTCCGACAGGTCGCCATGGACGATGCCGGCGCAGAGCATGCGCACGACCTGACGGACCAGATCTGCATGGAAGCGCCGCGCGTCGTCCTGGTCGAGCGTGACGTCGTTGAGGCGAGGCGCCGGGGCGCCCTCCTCGTCGGTGACCAGCTCCATCAGCAGCACGCCTTCGTGAAAGTCGTAAGGCGTTGGTACGCGCACGCCGGCGGCCGCGAGCCGGCGCAGGGCGTCAACCTCGGCGTGCTGCCAGGCCGCCTCTTCTTCCTGCCGGCCATAACGCGAGCGCTTGGCCATCGCGCGTGCCTGGCGGCTGTTCTTGATCTTGCGCCCTTCGGTGTAGTCCACCGCCTTGTGGAAGCCGCGCTTGTTCGCTTCCTTGTACACCTTGGCGCAGCGCAGCTCGTCGCCACACTGCACGACATAGACGGTCGCCTCCTTGCCGCTCATGAGTTGACGGATGACGTGATCGACGAGACCGTCGGCAACCAGCGGCTGGATTCTGACCGGGATCTTCACGCGCCACCCCGCCCGCCGGTGTCCGCCGTCTCCAGATACAAGGCCTCGACCTGCTCCCGCGCCCAAGGCGTGCGCCGGAGAAACTTGAGGCTCGACGCAACGCTGGGTTCGCAGTTGAAGCAGCGAATGCTGATCCGCCGCCCAAGCTCCGCCCAGCCAAGCCGCGTTACGAGCTCGTTGAGGATCCGCTCCAGAGTCAGAGCGTGTAGCGGATTGTTGGGCTGGGGCATCGACATCGTGTTCTCGTGAGTTCTGACCGGGGGGGTGCACAGTGGGATGCCGCGCAAGATGACTGAACCGGCCCCACCGACTGATCGTACATCATAGTCGAAGAGCGGGCGGATTCACCCCCCGGCCAGGATGCGCTCGACGCTCGCGATCTTGTCATCCATGGATTGATCCCGATCGATGCAGGTGCCGAGACCGATGGAAGTGGTAATGCGCGGCGCACCCATGTCATGCACTACCTCGTGGCAGCGTTTGACCGCGGCCATGACCTCATCCCACTCGCTGCTCTCGCGGGACGATAAATCACCGGAAGCCACCGGCAGGAAAGACCGCAGCACGTCACCGGATTGGTTCTGGCCGTCGCAACCTGAAGTCAGAATCCGCCAGTCTCCAGCCAGCGTTCGATCTGCGGCAGCCGATCAACGCCCCAGAACGGTTCCCCGTCGACGACGACGTAGGGCGAGCCGAACACACCGCGTGCGATGGCAGCGTCGCATTCGCTGCGCAGTTTTGCCTTGAGCGCACCGTCTTCCAGGGCGCCTTCGAGGGCTTTACGGTCTGCGCCTGCAGATGCAGCGACGTCGAGCACCGTCTCGGCCTGGGAAATGTCAAGGTTGTCACGGAAGTAGGCACGATAGGTTTCGAGCGCGAAGCGCCGCGAAAGAGCCGGATCCTTCGCCTCCAGCCAATAGAAGGCACGAGCGGCATGCTGGGAGGAAACCGGAAAGATGTCGGGGATGCGACAGACGAGCGTCAGGAAGCGCGCCGAGCGCTCGAAATCCCGCTTGGCGTAGTCGCCCTTCAGCGGTTTGGACGGCAACGGCACGTCTCCGGTGATTTTGTACACCGCACCGAGAAGGAAGGGACGCCATGCCACGCCGCGCCCATGGGCTGAGGCCAGCGCATCGATTTTTTCAGCCATGAAATAGCCGTAAGGAGAAGAGAAGTCGAAGTAGAAGTCGATCGGTTCGCTCATGGAACGGCTCCTTCGGGTGTAAAAAAAGGCCTTGCGTCAGGCGCGGAGTCGAGAGGGAGGTCTGCTGAGAAGACTCCATCGCCATCGAAACCGCAAGGCCGACGAAAAAGGCTCTTCAGTCCGCAAGCGAACGCCCGATCACCAGGCGCTGGATGTCGCTCGCGCCTTCGTAGATCTGGCACACACGGACGTCTCGGTAGATGCGCTCCACCGGGAAGTCGCTGACGTACCCATAGCCGCCGTGCACCTGTATGGCGTCCGAGCACACCTTCTCGGCCATCTCGGAGGCGAAGAGCTTGGCCATCGACGCCTCCTTGAGGCAGGGTCGGCCGGCGTCCTTGAGACTGGCCGCGTGCCAGACGAGCTGGCGCGCGGCTTCGAGCTGGGTGGCCATGTCGGCAAGGCGGAAGTTGACCGCCTGGTGCTCGAAGATCGGCTTGCCGAAGGCTTCGCGATCCTGCGCATAGCGAACCGCGGCTTCGAGCGCGGCGCGCGCCATGCCAAGGCACTGCGCAGCGATGCCGATGCGCCCGGCCTCGAGGTTGGACAGTGCGATCTTGTAGCCCTGGCCTTCCTCACCGATCACCGAATCGGCAGGAATACGGCAATCCTCGAAGAGAATCTGCGCGGTGTCGGAGGCCTTTTGACCCATCTTTTCTTCGAGCCGGCCAATCACGTAGCCCGGCGCATCGGCCGGCACCAGAAAGCACGAGATGCCCTTCTTGCCGGCCGCTTTGTCGGTGACCGCGAACACGATGGCCATGTCCGCGTATTTGCCAGTGGTGATGAACTGTTTGACGCCGTTGAGCACCCACTCGTTTCCGTCACGAACGGCCGACGTTCGGATTGCGGATGCATCTGAGCCAACATGCGGTTCGGTAAGGCAAAAGCAGCCGAGCTTCTCGCCAGCAGCAAGCGGCCTGAGCCATGCGTTTTTTTGCTCCTCGCTGCCAAAGCGATTGAGAATGCCGCAGGGCAGCGAGTTCTGCACGCTGACGATGGTCGAGGTGGCACCATCGCCGACGGCGATCTCTTCGAGTGCCAGCACCAGGCTCATGTAGTCCATGCCGGCACCGCCCCACTCTTCGGGTACGACCATGCCCATCGCACCCAGCTCGGCGAGTTCGTTCAGCGCCTCACGCGGAAAGGTGTGGTTGCGGTCCCATTCGGCCGCGAAGGGGGCGAGCCGCTCCTGCGCAAAGGTGCGCATGGTGTCGCGGATCATCTCCTGCTCTTCGGTAAGAATCATGCGTCGTCTCCGTGTAGTGCTCTCAAGGCAATGCAGGGCAAGCGTCTTCGGACGGAGATCGGTGCGACTACTCCCTGCCCTCGAGGGGAGCAGGGGTCAGGATGGGTTGTGCATCTATGCTTCTGACCCATCCCCCTCCTGACCTCCCCTTGAAGGGGAGGAGCAAACCGTGTCAACCGCCCGTACTTGATCCCGGCCCAAGTACTTGTTAGCCGGGGATCAGGCCATTTCGATCGCAACCGCAGTGGCTTCGCCGCCGCCGATGCACAGGCTGGCCACGCCGCGCTTGCCGCCGTATTGCTTGAGCGCGCCGAGCAGGGTGACCAGGATGCGTGCGCCGGAGGCGCCGATCGGGTGGCCGAGCGCGCAGGCGCCGCCATGGACGTTGACCTTGTCGTGCGGCAGCTTCATCTCGTGCATCGCGGCCATGGTGACCACCGCGAAGGCTTCGTTGATTTCCCACAGATCGACGTCGTCGGCACTCCAGCCCAGCTTGGCCAGCAGCGCCTCCATGGCGCCGACCGGGGCGGTGGTGAACCAGCGCGGTTCGCGGGCGTGGGTAGCGTGGCCAACGATGGTGGCGATCGGCGCAACGCCGAGCGACCCGGCGGTGGAACGGCGCATCAGCACCAACGCCGCGGCACCGTCGGAAATCGAGCTGGAGTTGGCCGGGGTCACGGTGCCGTGCTTGCGGAAGGCGGGCTTGAGCGAGCCGATCTTGTCGAGCTTGGCCTTGAGCGGTTGCTCATCCTGCTCGATGACGGTGTCGCCCTTGCGTCCGGCAACCGTCACCGGCGCGACTTCCCAACCAAAAAGGCCTTCGGTGATCGCTTTCTGCGCGCGCTCGGTCGAGGCGACCGCGAAGGCGTCCTGCGCCTCACGGGTGAAGGAGAAGTGATCCGCGCACTCTTCCGCGAACGTGCCCATCAGGCGGCCCTTGGTCTCGGCCGAGTAGCGATCCTCGAGGCCGTCGAAGAACATGTGGTCCAGCAGCTGACCGTGGCCAAGGCGATAACCACCGCGGGCCTTGGGCAGCATGTAGGGCGCATTGGACATCGACTCCATGCCGCCGACGACCATCACGTCGTTGGTGCCTGCAACCAGCAGGTCGTGCGCGAGCATGGTGGCCTTCATTCCGGAGCCGCAGACTTTGTTCACCGTGGTGCAACCGGCAGACAGCGGCAGCCCCGCGCCAAGTGCGGCCTGGCGGGCCGGCGCCTGGCCGACACCGGCCGGCAACACGCAGCCCATGATGACTTCCTGCACCTTCTCGGGGCTGAGGCCGGCGCGCTCGACGGCTGCGCGGATCGCGACTGCGCCGAGTTCCGGGCTGGTCAGGGAGGAGAGATCTCCCTGGAAGCCGCCCATCGGGGTACGGGCGGCGGAAACGATGACAATGGGGTCGGACATGCGGGGACTCCTAGAGGGGTTCCAGAGACAATCTGTCGAAAAGGCACTCAGCCGTCACCTCCCCCTTGAAGGGAAGGCCAGGAGGGGGATGGGCTCCAGCCAAGCTGCACCAACCCATCCCCACCCCAGCCCTCCCCCTGGGGAGGGAGCGATCAGGCGGTTTCGGCGAACAATTCACGGCCGATCAGCATGCGGCGGATCTCACTGGTACCGGCGCCGATTTCGTACAGCTTGGCGTCGCGCCACAGGCGGCCAGTGGGGTATTCGTTGATGTAGCCGTTGCCACCCAGGGTCTGGATCGCCTCGCCGGCCATCCAGGTGGCCTTCTCGGCCGAATAGAGGATGGCGCCGGCGGCGTCCTTGCGCAGCGTGCGGGCGTGATCCATGCGGTCGCAGGCCTGGCCGACGGCATACACATAGGCGCGGGTCGCGCTCCAGATAGTGTACATGTCGGCAACCTTGCCCTGCATGAGCTGGAACTCGCCGATACTCTGGCCGAACTGCTTGCGGTCGTGCAGGTAGGGCACGACGACATCCATGCAAGCGGCCATGATGCCGAGCGGGCCGCCACACAGCACCGCGCGTTCGTAGTCCAGGCCGCTCATCAGCACCTTGACGCCGTTGCCGACGCCGCCGAGCACGTTCTCCTCGGGCACCTCGCAGTCGTCGAAGAACAGCGGATAGGTGTTGGAACCGCGCATGCCGAGCTTGTCGAGGTGGCTGCCGCAGGAGAAGCCCTTCATGCCCCTCTCGACGATGAAGGCGGTGATGCCGCGCGGGCCGGCCTCGATGTCGGTCTTGGCGTAGACCACCAGGGTGTCGGCGTCGCCGCCGTTGGTGATCCACATCTTGGCGCCGTTGAGCACGTAGCGGTCGCCCTTCTTGTCGGCGCGAAGTTTCATGCTGACCACGTCGGAGCCGGCGTTGGGCTCGGACATCGCCAGCGCGCCGACATGCTCGCCGGAGATCAGCTTGGGCAGGTACTTGCTTTTCTGCTCCGCGGTGCCGTTACGGCGGATCTGATTGACGCACAGGTTGGAGTGCGCGCCGTAGGACAGGCCGACCGAGGCCGAGGCGCGGGAGATCTCCTCCAGCGCGACGATATGGGCCAGATAGCCCATACCGGTGCCTCCGTACTCCTCCTCGGCGGTCACGCCGAGCAGCCCCATGTCGCCGAGCTTCTTCCAAAGGTCGGCCGGGTACTCGTTGTCACGGTCGATCTGCTCGGCGCGCGGCGCGATCTCGTTCATCGCGAAGTCCCGGACCGCGTCGCGCAGCGCGTCGATGTCTTCACCGAGGTTGAAGTTGAGGCCTGGGGTATTCATTCGGTTCTCCTCCGGGTGCGGGTATGCTTCGGTTCAGTTTGGTTCGGCGGGCGAAGCTTATCACTTCGTGTTTTCGACCTTGCCCTGCATCGCCATGATCGTCTGCTGCATCAGCGCGCACAGCGTCCATTGCGCGCTTTTGATCGCAAACACTTCGGCGCGCGTGATGATCAGCGTGCGGCCGGGCTTGATCACCTCGCCGCGTGCGACCAGCCGCTCGCCGTCGGCCGGCGCGATGAGGTTGATCTTGTACTCCACGGTGAGCACACTGGTGTCCGCCGGGGTCAGGGTGTTGGCTGCATAGCCTGCGGCAGAGTCGGCTATTGTGCCAACCACGCCACCATGGATGAAGCCGTGCTGCTGGGTGATCTCCGGCCGGCGCGGCAGATGGATCTCGGTGTAGCCGGGTTCGACCACCGCAAGTTCAGCGCCAATCAATGCCATGATCTGCTGACGCGCGAAGCTCGCGCGGACCCGCTCGGCGTAGTCCGGCTCCTTGGGCTGGAAGATGGGTGTCTCGGGTCTCATCGGGGTCTCCTCGCGCAGCCCTTGAGCAGGGCCGTCATTTGCCGTTGACGTTAACGTAAATCAATCCACGGAAAAATCAAGCCGCATCGCGCACCCGCTTCACCAGCTCCGCCCGCGCCCGGGCAGCGCCTTCGAGGTCGTGGCCAAGCAGATTGATGCATTGCTGCTCGAGCATCGCGATCTCGCCGAGCACCGCCTCGATGTCCTCGCGCTGTTGCTCGAGCGCGGCACGCCGGACCGCCAACACCTTGAGCAACCGCTCCAACTGCGGTGCGGAATTCCGCACCCCGTCGTACATGTCGATCAGCTCCCGGATTTCTGCAAGCGATAGCCCCAATCGCTTGCCTCGTAGGGTAAGCTTTAACCGGGTCCGGTCTGCCTTGGAATAGACACGCGAGCGCCGGGCGCGCGTCGGCGTGAGCAAGCCGTGGTCTTCGTAGAACCGGATCGCTCGCGGGGTGACGTTGAATTCCCGCGCCAGCTCCGTGATCGTGTAGGTTTGCGCCTTGACCATATGACCATCCTCTTGAACTCGCCGATTGGCCGATATTACCCCGCGCCCCTCTCGAGTCAATCTCGCGATCACGCCTGCTCACTTGACACGCAAACGCGCCTGACGCCCGGAACTCGCTCATGACACCTGTTCGCGAACTCGACTTTCCCTTCGACGACCATCCGGCTCCGGCCGAGGTTCGCACCATACTGCCGGGCATCCACTGGATCCGGATGCCGCTTCCCTATGCCCTGGACCACATAAACCTGTGGATACTCGACGACGACCCGAACCAGATCGTACTGGTCGATGCCGGCTTCGGGCTCGAGGAGGTCAAGCAGCACTGGAACAGCCTGCTCGACCGAATGCACCGGAGCATCGCCAGCATCGTGGTCACCCACTGCCATCCCGACCATGTCGGCCTCGCCGACTGGCTTTCCCAGCGAAGCGCAGCGCCAGTGTTCATGACTCAGGGTGAGTACTTCGGCGCTCATGCGATCTGGCATCAGATCCCCGGGTGCTCGCTTCCGGACATGCTGGACAGCTTCCGCCGACATGGCCTGGACCCGGCTCGCCTGGATGCGCTCGCGAAGCGCGGCAACACCTACCGGCATGGCGTACCCAACCTGCCCTCGCGCTTTCACCGTATGTTTGCGGGCGACGTGCTCAACATCAACAAGCGAAACTGGCGGATCATCGTCGGACATGGTCACTCGCCCGAACATGCGTGCCTGTATTGCGAAGAGCTGGGAGTGCTGATCTCCGGCGACATGCTCTTGCCCCGCATCACCACCAATATCAGCGTTTATGCTGCAACGCCCAATGACGATCCATTGAGATGGTTTCTCTGTTCGCTCTATGAACTCAAGGGCTTGCCGGACAATACGCTCGTGCTACCATCGCACGGTCTACCGTTTCGCGGCGTCCACGCGCGCATCGATCAGCTCGAAGCGCATCACGAGGAGCGCTGTGAAACGCTGCTGAAAGCGATGTCTGGTGTGTGCAGCGCAGCATCGCTGCTCGAGACGCTGTTTCCACGCGCCCTGGACACCCACCAGGTGATGTTTGCGATGGGCGAGGCAATCGCTCACTTCAACCACCTGGTCAACCGGCACGAGGTGCGTCGTCTCGTGGCCCCCGACGGCAGCATTCGATTCGAACGAACCGCCTGAACACATAGGAGTTGATGCACATGGCCTCACCCGCCGAAGAGAAGGACCAATGCGACTTGCCCGATCCCAAGGAAATCGCCAAGGCTTACGCCGAGGTCGCCCAGCGCGCCTCGACGATGATCGGAGATCACATCCAGCGCCAGCTGAAGAAAGGCGTCTCCGCACCCAGCGACGAGCTCGGGATCGCGCAGGCCTTCATGGACATGATGGCCAAGCTGTTGTCCAACCCGTACAAGCTGGCTCAGTCGCAGATGAATCTGGCCTGGGATTACTTCTCGCTGTGGCAGCACTCCATGCTGCGGGTCATGGGCATGCAACCGGAACCGGTGGCCGCCCCTGAAAAGGGCGACAAACGCTTCAAGGACGGGCAGTGGGAAGAGCACTTCGTGTTCGACTTCATCAAGCAGTCCTACCTGATCACCGCACGCCACGTGCATGACACCGTGTGCTGTGTCGAGGGGCTGGACGAGCAGACCCAGAACAAGGTCAACTTCTTCACCCGCCAGTACATGGACGCGCTGTCGCCGTCAAACTTCGCGATGACCAACCCCGAGGTCTTCCGCGAGACTGTCAAGAGCCACGGCCAGAACCTGCTCAAGGGCCTGAACAACCTGCTTCGCGACGTCGAGGATGGCGGCGGTCAGCTGCGCGTCAAGATGACCGACACCAGCGCCTTCGAGCTCGGCAAGAACGTCGCCACCACCCCAGGCAAGGTGGTCTTCCAGAACGACATGATGCAGCTGTTGCAATACACGCCGAGCACCGACAAGGTCCTCAAGAAACCGCTGCTCATCATCCCGCCCTGGATCAACAAGTTCTACATCCTCGACCTGCGCGAGAAGAACTCCTACATCAAATGGTGCGTCGACCAGGGTCACACGGTGTTCGTGATTTCCTGGGTCAACCCCGACGAACGGCAGGCGGAAAAAAATTTCGACTCCTATATATTCGAGGGCCTCATCGCCGCGCTCGACGCCATAGAAAAGCAGACCGGCGAGAAGGAAATCAACGCCGCAGGCTACTGTCTTGGCGGTACGCTGCTCGCCACCACGCTGGGCTATCTGGCAGGCAAGCGCCAGAAGCGGATCGCCGCAGCGACCTTCTTCACCACGATGACCGACTTCTCCGAGCCCGGCGAACTCGGAGTGTTCATCGACGAGATGCAGATCAGCAGCCTCGAGAAGAAAATGTTCGAGCGTGGTTACCTTGAAGGCTCCGAAATGGCCGGGACCTTCAACATGATGCGCGCCAATGACCTGATCTGGTCCTTCGTGGTCAATAACTATCTGATGGGCAAGGATCCGTTCCCGTTCGACCTGCTTTACTGGAACTCGGACTCCACCCGCATGCCGGCACGCATGCACAGCTTCTACCTGCGCAACATGTACATGCACAACAAGCTGGTACAGCCGGGTGGTATCGAGATCGACGGTGTGCCCATCGACCTCGGCAAGATCAAGGTGCCGTGCTACTTCATCTCCACCATCGAGGATCACATCGCGCCGTGGAAAAGCACCTACAAGGGCGCGCTCAACTTCGGCGGGCCAGTGCGCTTCGTTCTCGGCGGCTCAGGCCACATCGCCGGCATCGTCAACCCGCCGGCGGCCAACAAGTACGACTACTGGGTCAACGCGGCCGCCAAGCTGCCGGCCGACGCCGACACCTGGCTCTCCAAGGCGGAGCAGCATGCAGGCTCATGGTGGGCCGACTGGCAGGACTGGGTGGTGACGCTCGACGCCGAGCAGACCGACGCGCGCGACCCGGCCAAGGGCAAACTCAAGGCACTCGAAGACGCCCCGGGTTCCTTCGTCAAGATCCGCCTGGATCAGCAGAAGGCGGCATGAGCGGGTCCGGTTCGGTTTGACGCGAGGGGGGCGAAAGCCCTCTTGTTCGTGAGCCCAACCAATCCCCATGCGAGCGAGCGAGAAAGCCGTCTGGGTACTCGACACCAACACAGTGATGGCGTTGTGGGTGTTCGAAGACCCGGCGCTGCTCGCCCTCAAAATGGTGCTGGACGGGCCTCAGATACGGCTCGCTTCACGCGCGGACGCGATCGAAGAGCTTCGCCGGGTCCTCGCCTACCGCCAGTTCGCGGTGCCCGAGGCACGCCAGCCCGAAATCCTGTCGCAGTATTCGGCCCGCTGCTCTGGCACCCCACTGACCAATGACGCCCCATTGCCGCTGCCCCAGTGCCGTGACCCGGACGACCAGAAGTTTCTGGAGATCGCTCGCGATTCGTGCGCCAGTCATCTGGTAACCCGCGACAAACTGCTGTTGAAGCTGGCTCGGCACCGACTGATCCGGCCGCACTACCGCATCCTCACGCCGGAAGCGATGCAAGCGGAGTTGCCGCACCCCCCGTCAGTGCCCGACGCAAGGCCGTGAGATACCGCAGCCCAGCGATCGCGCGACTGCCGTACCAGGACACCATTTCGCCATCGATGAGCGCAGCAGGCTTGCCGCTGAGCGCGCGCACCTCGTCGATGTGAGGCTCACGAAATCGATATGGCTCGGACGAAAGAAAGACCCGCGCCACATCCGCCAGCCACGATGCGTTCCAGTCGAAGCTCGGGTAGCGGGGCTCCAGCGCGCCCGGCTGGCAAATCCAGCCGACCCGCTCCAGCATGCCCGCGATATAGGTCGCGGGCGACACTGTCATCCAGGGCTCGCGCCAAATCAGGTAGAGCACCGGCTCGTCCGCCATCTGCAGCCGTAGCGCCCTGGCCTCGGCGAGCGCCTGCTCCAAGGCGCTGCAAAGCTGCGAAGCCTCCTCCTCGCGGCCGAACAACCCGCCGAAAAGGCGATAAAGCGCAATGTTGTCTTCCGGCGCGCACGGATGGGTCACGATCACGTGCGGCACGAAATCCGCAAGCGCTTCAGCCGTATCGCGCGTATTCTCGTCGACATTGACAAGCACATGGGTCGGTGCCAGTTCCCGAATGCGGTCGAGGCGCACATTCTTGGTACCCCCGACCTTGGGGACGCTGCGCACGGTCTGCCTTGGATGAGTGCAGAATCCGGTCCGCCCCACCAGCTGCAGAGCAAGCCCCAGGTCGCACAACAACTCAGTCAGGGACGGAACCAAGCTGACGATTCGGGCTTGGCCCGACCCGACCGGTTCATGAAAGGTAGCTGCGGCATCCATCAGATCAGTCTGCGCGCGCGGAACAGTTTGTGCTTCGTTTTGCATGCCCGGATTTTCACCCATGGGGGCGCCATGTGCGACCGCAATCGCGTCAGGGTATACCCTGATCTGGCTATCCCTAGCTGGAAAATCGGGGGGTGGCGGGTTACTGTAATCCCGCAGCGCCAGCCTCTGGCGCGCCTTTCGGGTCTTGCGTGGCACCTCGGTCCATGCCTGACCAACCTGCAGGATTCAACCCGAGTGGAGGTTCACCCATGAAGAAACTAACTGCAATTGCCGCCATGTTCGCTACGGTCGGCATGCTTGGCGCCGCCCCGGTCCACGCCCAGCAACAATTCGTCACTATCGGCACCGGCGGCGTCACCGGCGTATATTATGCGGCCGGTGGTTCGATCTGCCGCCTGATCAACATGAACCGTGCTCAGCATGGCATCCGCTGCTCGGTCGAAAGTACCGGTGGCTCGGTGTTCAACCTCAACACCATCCGCGCCGGTGAACTCGACTTCGGCGTCGCCCAGTCCGACTGGCAGCATCACGCCCTGAACGGTACCAGCAGCTTCCAGGATTCCGGTCCCAACAGCGATCTACGCGCCGTGTTCTCCATCCACCCCGAGCCGGCTACGGTTCTCGCTCGCGCGGACGCCAATGTAACCAAGTTCGAAGACTTCAAGGGCAAGCGCTTCAACGTCGGCAACCCGGGTTCCGGCACCCGTGCCACCCTGGAAACGCTGATCGGTGCCATGGGCATGAGCCTGTCCGACTTTTCGTTGGCCTCCGAGCTGCGTGCCGATGAGCACGGCGCCGCACTGTGCGACAACCAGATCGACGGCTTCTTCTACACCGTGGGCCACCCGTCGGCCAACATCCAGGACCCGACCACCACCTGCGGCGCGAAACTGGTGCCGCTGACCGGCCCGGCAATCGACAAGCTGGTCGACGAGCACCCCTACTACGCCAAAGTCGAGATTCCGGGTGGCGTTTATGCCAACAACCCCGACCCCACCGCGACCTACGGCGTACTGGCGACTTTCGTGACTTCGACCGCCACCTCTGAAGAAGTCGTCTACACCATGGTCAAGGCCGTTTTCGACAACTTCGAGGACTTCAAGCGCCTGCACCCGGCCTTCGCCAACCTGAAGGAAGAGGAAATGATCAAGAACGGACTTTCAGCCCCGTTGCATGACGGCGCAGTCCGCTACTACAAGGAACGCGGCTGGATGTGATCCGCGCTGCGACCCCGGCGCCTGTCGGGCGCCGGGGTCAGACTGCCCGACACAGATAGCTGCGCCGGGCAGCTTTTGATTCGCAGCGATAGCGGTGGCTATCGCGAGGGTGAGCAACGCCGCCATGCGCCTCGAGCCGCGGTTTCGTGTCCCGGCATTTGCGAAGCAGACCACTAAGTCCGTCGCCGCATCAGTTTCTGCAACACGTGTTGCAAATCGGCTCGCAACCCGGCCCGAACCAGAGGCAAGTCCAGGCCCCGGACGAACTCTTCGGACGATGCCCGCGCAGGTATCGCCTGCATCAGAAGGAAGACTTCATCATGTCGAATGCCACCGGCGAGACCTCTCAGCAACAGGAACTGAGCGACGAAGAGCTGCGCAAGATCGTCGCCGAAGCCGATACCGGCGGACGCAAGCCGACCGGATTCACCGCCGGCCTGTTGCTGATCGTCGCATTGTGCTGGTCACTGTTCCAGCTCTGGGTCGCCTCGCCCCTGCCCTTCACCTTCGGTTTCCTGGTCTTCAACGCCGCCGAAATCCGGGCGGTCCACCTTGCCTTCGCAGTCTTCCTCGCGTTCATGGCCTACCCCGCGTTCAAGGGTTCCCCGCGCGACCATGTGCCGATCTTCGACTGGGTGCTGGCCCTCGTCGGCGCGTTCTGCGCGGCTTATCTGTTCATCTTCTACAAAGAGCTTTCCGCCCGCCCGGGCTTGCCGACCACGATGGACCTCACCGTGGCGGTGGTTGGTCTGACCCTGCTGCTCGAGGCCGCGCGCCGCTCGCTCGGCCTGCCCATCGTCATCCTGGCGATCGTCTTCCTGATCTACATCTTCTTTGGCCCCTACATGCCCGACATGATCGCGCACCGGGGCGCTTCGCTGTCGCGTGGCATGAGCCACTTGTGGATCACGGGTGAGGGCGTGTTCGGCGTCGCACTGGGCGTATCGGCAGGTTTCATCTTCCTCTTCGTGCTGTTCGGCGCGCTGCTGGAAACCGCTGGCGCCGGCAACTACTTCATCAAGTCGGCGATCGCACTACTCGGCCACCTGCGGGGCGGGCCGGCCAAGGCGGCGGTCGTCGCCTCGGCCTCGACCGGCCTGATCTCGGGCTCGTCGATCGCCAACGTGGTCACCACCGGCACGTTCACGATTCCGCTGATCAAGAAGGTCGGCTACCGTCCGGACAAGGCGGCGGCAGTCGAGGTCGCCTCGTCGGTCAACGGCCAGCTGATGCCACCGGTCATGGGCGCGGCTGCCTTTCTCATGGTCGAGTATGTCGGCATTCCCTACATCGAGGTGCTCAAGCACGCGATCGTGCCGGCACTGATCTCGTACATCGCGCTGTTCTACATCGTCCATCTCGAGGCGATGAAGGCCGACCTGCAGGGCCTGCCGCGTCGCCAACCGCTGATCATGCGCAGCCTGCTCGCCAATACGGCGATGACCTTCTCGGGCATGATCATCCTCGCGGCGATGATCTACTGGGGTTTCGGTTGGGTGAAGACGATCGCCGGCGACGCCTCCTTCTACATCGTCAGTGCGACGATGTTCGCCGCCTACATCGGCATCATTGCCTACGGCGCACGCTATCCCGAGTTGCAGATGGAAGACCCCAAGGCGCCGATGGAGTACCTGCCGGAGATCGGCCCCACCCTCAAGTCGGGCATCCATTTCCTGCTGCCGGTGGCGGTGCTGATCTGGAACCTGATGGTCGAGCGTCTCTCTCCCGCGCTGTCAGCCTTCTGGGCGACCATGTTCCTGATCTTCATCATCGTCACCCAGCGCCCGTTGTTCGCGCTGTTCCGCAAAACCGGCAATTACGCTGCAAGCGTCAGCCAGGGACTGGCCGACCTGCTCAACGGCCTGGTCACCGGTGCCCGCAACATGATCGCGATCGGTATCGCCACCGCCACCGCCGGCATCATCGTCGGCACCGTCACCCTGACTGGTATCGGCCTGGTGATGACCGAAATCGTCGAGCTCGTCTCCGGTGGCAACCTGATGATCATGCTCATCATGGTCGCGGTGATCTGCCTGATTCTCGGCATGGGTCTGCCGACCACCGCCAACTACATCGTGGTGTCTTCGCTGATGGCACCGGTGGTGGTCGAACTCGGTGCGCAGAGCGGTTTGCTGGTGCCGCTGATCGCAGTGCACCTCTTCGTGTTCTACTTTGGTCTCATGGCCGACGTGACACCGCCGGTCGGGCTGGCCTCCTACGCCGCAGCCGGCATCGCACGCAGCGACCCGATCCGCACAGGCTTCACAGCCTTCGGCTACAGCGCACGGACCGCGATTCTGCCGTTCATGTTCATCTTCAACACACAGCTGCTGTTGATCGGCATCGAGAACACCTTACAGATGGTGGCGACCATCGTCACCGCGACCATCGCAAGCATGGCATTCGCAGCCGCGACCCAGGGCTGGTTCCTGACGCGCAACAAGGCAATCGAGGTGGTGCTGTTATTGCTGGTGACTTTCAGCCTGTTCCGCCCCGGTTTCTGGATGGACATGGTCGCAGACCCTTACGATCAGGTGCCATTGTCCGAGTTCACCTCCATCGTCGAGACCAAGCCGGCCAATGCCAACCTGCGGATCTGGGTAGAGGGCATGTCGCTCGAGGGCCGGGGTATCTCCAAAGGAGTGCTTCTGCCCCTCGGCGATAGTGCTGCAAGCGCCCGTGACCGCCTGAACGCGATCGGCCTGAACGTCATGGTGCTCGGCGATCAGGTGCAGATCATGTCGGTACGGTTCGGCAGCCGTGCCGCCCGACTCGGCCTGGAGCAAGGCTTCCAGATCACCGGTCTGGAGCTGCCAGCCGAAGACCGACCGGCCAAGGAATGGATCTACATCCCGGCGCTCGCCTTGCTGGCGCTGGTGTGGTTCGTGCAGCACGCCAGGGTGAAGCGGCACGGGCATCAGCGCAAGTGACAAGGGCACTGCACCTGGCAGCCTGTCGGACTTGAGCCTGACCTGCTGCTTGACCGACAAAACGCCCGCATAAGCGGGCGTTTTGTCGTGGCCGAGGGTGGTGCGTTTTTACTTCGCTCTGCGCACTCTACGACGAACTATTTGTTCGCGCAGGGTGTGTTGAACCGCAGGCGAAACGCACCGCGGGTCTCACACCACCGACCATCACTCCATGCTGCGCAACTCGCGCATCAGCACCGACAGCATCGGCATTTCGATACCCTTCGCGATCTTGATGTCGCCGAGCAGGTGATCGTAACGCTCGAGGTGGAAGGCATTGGCCGCGGACCAGGCATCGACGATGACCCCGGCATCCGCGCCTTCCGGCGCCAGGCGCAGCGCGTCGCTGGCGAGCGCTCTCGCCTGGTTCGACAAATCGACACGCAGGGCGCTGCGGGCAAGAATCTGCCAGCGGGAGCCGGCCGGCAAGGCCGCGACCTGCCCTGCCAACCAGTGCAGATCCAGCCGACCCCCGATCGCGAAATACACTTCGCCGACCAATTGCTCCGGACGACCGCTCTCTACCGCGATCTCGACCAGATCAAGGGCCGAATAGAGCTCGTCCAGCGAGGCGACCCGCTCCGCGAGCGCCTGGGGCACGCCTTTGGCGACATAGTTGGCCGCTGAAGCGTCCAGTTCGTCGCGATAATCCGCGGTTACCAGACCATGCAGCGCAGACGACAAGCCGCTGACCCCTGGCGAGAAATGGGCAAGCGTGGCCTGCAGGTCAGTCAGCCAGCGGCGGTTGCGCAGGAACCAAGTGCTGCCCCGCATCACCAGCCTGCCCGAAGCGATGATCATCTCGGTCTGGACCGCATTGTCGACCTGGTTGTCCAGCGCCTCGATTTCTCGCCAGATCGACACCAGACCGAATACCTCGCGGGTGGCCATGTAGGCACGCACGATATCGGTCGCGGACGCGCCGTACTCCCCCTGCAGGCGGCTGACGAAGGTCGCCCCTGCGCGGTTGAGCATGCTGTTGACCACATGGGTCGATATGATCTCGCGCCGCAGCGGGTGCGCTGCGATCTGCGTTGCGAAGCGCTCGCGCAAAGGCTCCGGAAAGTAGCGGTGCAGGGCAGTGGAAATGTAGGGATCGTGCGGTACGTCGGACGCCACTACTTGGTCGTAGAGTTCGATTTTGCTGTAGGCGAGCAGCACCGCCAGCTCAGGGGTCATCAGCCCGATGCCGGCAGCCTTGCGATCGGCGATCTCCTCGTCCATGGGCAGGAACTCGATCTTTCGGTTGAGGCGGCCTGCATGGCTGAGCCGGCGAATGAACTCGGCATGCTCGTCGGTCAGCACCGTGCCAAGCGAACGCATCACCGACAACACCTGGGTTTGCGCGTAGTTGTCGCGCAGCACCAGGGTTGCCACCTCGTCGGTCATGTCGGCCAGCAGCTTGTTGCGCTGCTTCAGCGTCAGCTCGCCCTCGGCAACCACGCTGTTGAGCAGGATCTTGATATTGACCTCGTGATCGGAGCAGTCGACCCCTCCCGAATTGTCGATGGCGTCGGTGTTGATCCGGCCACCGGCCAGCGCATACTCGATGCGCCCGAGCTGGGTTACGCCGAGATTGCCACCCTCGCCGACCACCTTGCAGCGCAGCTCACCACCATTGACCCGGACTGCGTCGTTCGCGCGGTCACCGACGGAGAGGTCGCTCTCGCTCGCGGCCTTGATATAGGTGCCGATACCGCCGTTATAGACGAGATCCACCGGCGCCTTGAGGATGGACTTGATGAGCTCCGCCGGCGTCAGGCTGGTGGCCTCGATGCCAAGCGCCTGGCGCGCTTGCTCCGACAGCGGGATCGACTTCGCCGAGCGCGGCCACACCCCGCCGCCAGCGGAGATCAACGACTTGTCGTAGTCGTCCCAGGACGAACGCGGCAGCGCGAACATGCGCGCGCGCTCGTTCCATGAGGGCTGCGCATCAGGATTGGGGTCGATGAAGATATGGCGATGGTCGAAGGCCGCGACCAGCCGGATGTGTTTCGACAACAGCATGCCGTTGCCGAACACGTCGCCGGACATGTCGCCGATGCCCACCACGGTGAAGTCCTCGTTCTGGGTGTCGACGCCCATCCCGCGGAAATGCCGCTTGACCGACTCCCAGGCACCACGCGCGGTAATGCCCATCTTCTTGTGGTCGTAACCCACCGACCCGCCTGAGGCGAAAGCGTCGCTCAGCCAGAAACCATACTCGGCCGCGACCTCGTTGGCGTAGTCGGAGAAGGTCGCGGTACCTTTGTCGGCGGCCACTACCAGATACGGGTCGTCCTCGTCATGACGCACGACGTCGGCCGGCGGTACCACATTGCCCTGCACCAGATTGTCGGTGACATCGAGCAGACCACTGAGGAACATGCGATAGCAGGCGATGCCTTCGGCGAGCTGGGCCTCTCGCCCGCCCTCGCCCGGCAACATCTTGGTGACGAAACCGCCTTTGGAGCCAACCGGCACGATGACCGCATTCTTGACGATCTGAGCCTTCACCAGGCCGAGGATCTCGGTGCGGAAATCCTCCATACGGTCGGACCAGCGCAAACCGCCCCGTGCGACCTTGCCAGCGCGCAGATGCACACCCTCCACGCGTGGCGAATAGACGAAAATCTCGAACATCGGCAAGGGCTGCGGCAACGCCGGAATTCGCGAAGGGTCGAGCTTGAAGGAAATGTAGGGTTTGGGCTCCCCGTTCTTGTCGCACTGGTAGAAGTTGGTGCGCAGGGTGGCGAGCATCATCGCCAGGAACTGGCGGATGATGCGGTCTTCGTCCAGATTGGCGACGTTGTTGAGCGCCTGCTCGATTTCGGCTACCAGTTTGTCCGCATTGCGGGCGCGGGTGCGCGACTTGGCCGGATCGAAGCGCTGCGAAAAGAGCGCCACGAGCTGGCGGGCGAGCGCAGGATGCGCCGCCAGCGTCTGCTCCATGTAAGACTGGCTGAAGGTAAACGCCGCCTGCTTCATGTAGCGCGCATAGGCCCGCAGCATCGATACCTCGCGCCAGTTCAGGCCGGCCAGCAGGATCAGCCGGTTGAACTCGTCGTTCTCGAGCTCGTTGCGCCACACGCGGATGAAGGCGTCCTGGAACAGGGGGCGCACCTTGTCGATCGCCAGATCTTCGGCAGCAGCATAGCTCAGACCGAAGTCATGAATCCATACCCGACGTCCGTCCTGACGCTCGATTTCAGCCGGAAGCTCGTCGACCACCCGCACGCCCATGCGCTCGAGCATCGGCAGGCTTTCGGACAGGGGTACCGGCGCATCCAGACGGTAGAGCTTGAAGTTGAGCCGTCCCGGTTCAGCCTCCAACGGGATGTAGAGACTCATGCCGAGCCCGCTTTCGTCGGCCAGCGACTCCATCTGCTCGATGTCGAACACCGCCACGCGGGCGTTGTGATACTCACGGTAGCCGGCCGGAAAGCCGTTGCCGTAGCGGCGCAGCAGGCGCATTCCGCGCTCCTCGCCGCAGTGCTCGAGCAGTGCACGCTGAAGTTCGTCCTCCCAGCGGCGCGACGCGCTCACCAGACGCTGTTCGATATCGCGAACGTCATAGGCTGGGATCACGCCGTCGACGGTGCGCACGATGATCAGGATACGCGCCAGGGCCGATTCCGAGAATTGGACGTCGAACTCGGAGGCCACCCCATTGAAGGCCTCCATCAGCACCGCCTGCATTCTCTGGCGCTGCTCGGTGTTGTAGTTCTCGCGCGGCACATAGATGAGGCAGGTAACGAAGCGACCGAAGGCATCGCGTCGCACAAAAAGACGCGTGCGCTGCCGTTCGCCAAGCCGAAGAATGCCGATCGCGTGCTGGTAAAGCTCCTCTGTCTCGATCTGGAACAACTCATCGCGCGGGTACCGTTCCAGAGTGGTCTGCAATGCCTTGGCGGCATGACTCTTGGGCAGGAAGGCCGCCTTCTCGATCACTGCTGCCACTTTGGCGCGCAGTACCGGGATTTGCAGTGGTGGAGTGCTGTAGGCGGTGGAAGCGAGCAGACCGATGACCCGGCGCTCTCCGGTGACCCTGCCCTCGGCATCGAAGGTCTTGACCCCGATGTAATCGAGGTAGCCAGAACGATGCACCGTCGAACGCCGGTTCGACTTGGTGATCGTGAGCAGCCGGGGCAGATGGGCCTGAGCCTTCAGTTGAGGGGGCAGCGCGGAAAAGGCGCGTGAGGCATGCTCTTCACCGCTGTCTCGCAGCAGCCCCAGGCCGGAGCCGGGGCGCACGCGCAATTCATTTTCGCCCTCGACACTGACCAGTTCGTAGTCCCTGCAGCCGAGCAGCACGAAGTTGTCGTCCAGCAACCACTGCAGGTAGGCGCGGGCCTCCGGTGCCTCGGCTGCGGCCTCGGTGCTGACCACCGCATCGACCCCCTCGACGATCTCCGTCACCCGGTCGCGCATGGCGGTCCAGTCAGTGACCGCCGCCCGCACATCGGCGAGCACGCTCTCCAGACCACTGCGAAGAGCTTCGAGATCCTCCTCGTCCGCGCGCCGATCCACCTCAACATGCATGATCGACTCGAAGCCGACGCGCTTGTCGCCACCTTCTTCACCGCCGGAAAGGCCTGTGAAATGGCCCTCCTTGTCGCGCGTGACGCGCATCACCGGATGGATGATCACGTGCAGCGTCAGGCCCTGGCGATTGACCTCCATCGTGATCGAATCAACGAGGAATGGCATGTCGTCGCCGATGATCTCGACGATGGTGTGGGTCGACTCCCAGCCATGCTCCTCGAGGCGCGGGTTGTATACCCGCAGCCGCATGCCGCCCGGGTGCTTGCGCACGAAATGCCACTGGCTGAGTACCATGCCGTACAAGTCGGCGACAGACTGTCCGACAAGATCCTCGGCATCGACCTTTTCGAAGAACTTGGCGGCAAAGGCCTCGACGACCCCCGCTTGAGCGACCGCCAGCTTGGTTCTGATCTGCTCCAGAACCGCGTCGACCTGCCCTGCTACTTCGCTACCACTTGCATGCATGAAAACCTCCGAACGCAGCGTGCGGCGCGCGCGGCCCATCCGCTCACGCCCGATCCGGCGACCCGTAAGACCGCTCGGACATCGACCTCGATCGGACCTTCGGAGCATTCAGTCATGCATGCCCAGAGAAGCATGAATAGCCGCGATATGCGGCACGCCAGACGCACACTCGAACACGTCCAACCAAGGTTTCCAGGATGACGGCCCTACTCTAGGAGGATGGATCGCAGATGGATAGGGGCGTTTTCCCTAACCGTCGGGATCAAAACAAGCCTGGGGTAAACCCTGGCCATACTTGAAAAGCTCTTATTTAATCATGTGCTTGCAACATCACTACAGCCCCGGGAATGGTGCCTGGCGAGGCTGTCGGCGACAGTCTGTCAGATCAGCGACGGCCCCTTCACGATGCTGGCCGCATCACGCTCGTTGATCGGCACCGAAGCGGTCATGATTACATGCGCCGCCAACCAGTCCTCGAGTCTTTCGGTCGCAGCGGCATCCAGATCCTCGAACAGACAACCGGCCTGGCCGCCCTCCGGAGCCTGAATCTGATTCACGACCCGTGCCCGGCCCCGAATCTCGTCAGGCACGTTGGCGCGCTGGAGCACGAAAGCGCACACCCGTCCGACTGCGAGTGGCGAAGAAGCCGGTACCGCAAAGCCGGCTAGCGAGAGGTCGGCCAGTGGGTGACGCTGGCCGTCGATGACCACCCAAAAGCACTGTTCGCCCCGTCGTGTGGCCACAAAACGCTGGCGTTTGCGACGTTCTTCAGTCTTGGTGGTATCGTTCTCGGCCATCTTCTCCTCCCTCCTTCGGTCGCCCCCGTCAGGGCTCAGGCTTCGCTACGGATCCGCTCGATCAGTTGGTCGACCACTTCCAGCGTTCCCTGGTGACTTCCGGTCATCGATGCGGAAGTGATGAAACGCCCCCCCACCGCCATCGTCGGCACGCCCTGGATGCGATAGGTGCGTGCCACCTGATCGGCGCGCTGGACCATGGCCTGGAGGGCAAACGATTTGTAGGTGTCCATGAAAGCCGCGTGATCGAGATCGAAGCGGGTGATCCAGTCCCGCACCCCATCCTCGGTGTGGATCGGACGGCGCTCGTCCTGCACCGCGGCAAAGATACCCTCCTCGATGATGCCCAGCGTTTCAGTACGTTCGCCGGTGTAGTAAAGCCGCGCGAGGCCTCGCAACTGTTCGTTGCCCCAGATCGCCGGCACCTTGCGGAAGGCGACATCTTCGGGCAGGCGGGTGAGCCAGTCCTTGACCAGCGGATGAAAATTCCGGCAGTGGGGGCAGCCGTAGTGGAAGAATTCGATGACCTCGATCTTGCCTTCGACCTCGCTCGGCACGCGGCTGGCCAGCGTCTCAAAAGGTGCACGTTGCTGCGCAAACGCCATCGGTGCGGCGCCCACCGCGGTCAGCGCGCCGAGTTGCTTCAGGATTTCACGACGATTCATTGATATCTCCAGTACTGGGTTGGCGTGTCAACGGGCATTATGGCGGCCAGGCAATCGCTCCGGTTCCGGCACGATACACGCTGATGCAAACCGCTGTTCGGTCAGGTTCATCAAAACATCGCCCGCTACGGATTGACACGAACGACCGAAGCGGTCAACCCGGCGGAGGCCAGCCGCGACCGCACCGGATTCATCTCCTCCGGCTGGTTAAACGGGCCGATGCGGACCCGATGCACGATGCGGCCATCGGCAAGCTGGGCGCGCTGCGCGCTCGCCTGGATGCCATTGAGCGCAAGCAGCGCCTTCATGTTATCGGCTTCGGCCGGGTCCTCAAAGGCGCCGACCTGCAGATACAAACGCTCGGCACGCGCTGGCGCCGACTCCGGCTGCGGTACGACCGGCGCCGACTCGGCGCCACCGCTGCCCTGAGGCAGGATCCGGTAGAACTCGAAATCCTGACGCACCACCGGACGGTCGCCGGGCTTGCCCGGCAGGGCGAGCGGCGCCTGCTGACCGGACGGCAAGGCCGGACCGGCAGGGGGTGCCTGGAATGGCGATGACTGGGTGAGGTACCAGGCCGTGCCGGCAGCCAGCATCGCGCCGAGCACCAGGCCGATGAAGATACCGACAATCACGCCGCCACCACTGCGCTTTGGCTTGCGGGGCGTCGTCTTGCGACGCGGCTTGGGGTCACGACTCACAGACTTCTCCGTTGACTCATCATCGGGCTCGACATCACAAACGCTTACATGGCCTGCGGCGCTGACACGCCGAGCATCGCAAGACCCGATGCCAGCACCCGGCGAACCGCGCACGCGAGCGCCAGACGGGCAAGACGCAAGCCCTCGTCGTCAACCAGCATGCGTTCGGCGTTGTACCAGCCATGGAACTCGCCCGCGAGATCCTTCAGGTAGAACGCAATCTGGTGGGGCGCGAAATCACCGGCGGCGTGTTGCACCGTCTCGCCGAATGCGCCAAGCATTGCGCACAGCGCCAGCTCGCGCTCGCTTTGCAGCAAGGCGGCGTCGGCGTTGACGAGTTCGCGCTCATCACCGCCCCACTGCTGCAGCACCGAGCAGACACGTGCGTGGGCATACTGCACGTAGAACACCGGATTCTCGTTGCTTCGGCTCTTGGCCAGGTCCAGGTCGAAATCAAGATGCTGGTCGCTCTTGCGCAGCACGTAGAAGAAACGGCAGGCGTCGTTGCCGACCTCCTTGCGTAGGTCGCGCAGGGTCACGAAATCACCGGCGCGGGTGGACATCGAGGCTTTCTGACCGTTGCGGTAGAGCACCGCGAACTGCACCAGCGCGACTTCGAAGCGGTCGGCCGGCAGATCCAGCGCCTCGATCGCGCCGCGCACCCGGGGGATGTAGCCGTGGTGGTCCGCCCCCCAGACGTCGATGATGCGATCGAAACCGCGCTCGTACTTGTTCAGGTGGTAAGCGATGTCGGACGCAAAATACGTGTAGATGCCATTTTCGCGCTGTACGACGCGGTCCTTCTCATCGCCGAAGGCGGTCGAGCGGAACCACTTGGCGCCATCCTGCGTATAAACATGACCGCGCTTTTCGAGTTCTGCGACCGTACGCTCTACCAGACCGGTGTCGAAGAGGCTCTTCTCGGAGAACCACTTGTCGAACACCACCCCGAACTCCTCGAGATCCTCGCGGCAGTCCCCAAGCTGTTCAGTGAGCGCAAACCCATGCACCCACGCGTAGTCTCCGGCGAGCAGCCGCTTGGCGTTGCCGATGAGCGCATCCAGATGCGCCTCGCGCTGCGCTTTGGCCTCGTCGTCCTGGCGGTCGGCGACAGGCAGCTCGGGTGCATTCTCGATCACCTGCGCCGCAGTCACACGGGCAAAGCGGTCCTGGTGGGCGTCGCGCATCTCGCGCGCCATGTCGATGACGTAGTCGCCCTGGTAGCCATTGGGCGGAAACGGCACCTCGACACCGACAAAGGCGAGATAACGCAGCCAGGTTGACAGCGCCAAGATGTCCATCTGTCGGCCGGCGTCGTTGATGTAGTACTCGCGCGAGACCGTGTAGCCGGCGTAGTCGAGCAAAGAGGCGAGCGAGGCGCCGTAGGCCGCGCCGCGGCCGTGACCGACGTGCAGCGGCCCGGTCGGGTTGGCCGACACGAACTCCACCTGCACCTTCACATCCTTGGCCTCGCCACGACCAAAGCCGTTGCCGGCTTCCAGTACCCGGCGCACGACCTCGGTCTTGGCGCCGGACACCAGCGTGAAGTTGATGAAACCCGCACCGGCGACATCGACGCGGGAGACCATCGGCGACGCTGGCAACTCCTTGAGCAGCAGCATCGCCAGCTCACGCGGATTACGGCGCAAGGGCTTGGCGAGCTGCAGCGCCAGATTGGTGGCGAAGTCGCCGTGACCCGCCTGTTTGGGGCGTTCAAGATGAATCGGGGTGTCGGCCTGGTCGGGTGCGACGCTGTTCAGCGCGGCATGCAGCAATTCGGCCAGATGGTTCTTGGGATCGGCGCTCATGGCACTCGGCAATTGGAAAGGTCCCGAATTATAACGGATGCGACCGCATCGACCGGGTAAGCAAACGTCACGGTGCGCAAAATTCGCCATGCTTGCCATTCGCCGCTCACGCGGCTCCTACGGGTAGTGGAGCTGGGTGTGATGGGCGTCGGCGCAACGCGAGCCGCGAAACGGTGTGGCGACAGGCACCGTCGCGCTTCCTCACCCGTCGCTTTCGGGCTAAGCTCGCTCTTTTTTGCCCTGACCTGTCACCGTGCGCCTGTTCCGCCTCGCCAAGATCGTCACCGTAGGCCTGCGTTTCGGGCTCGACCGCATCGTGCTCGAGGCCGACACCAGTGGCCGCCTCGCCAAAGTCTGGCAGGTCTTCTTTTTTTGGCGCCGATTCAATGAAAGCCGCGGGGTAAGGCTGCGGCGGGCGCTCGAATCCCTCGGGCCGATCTTCGTCAAGTTCGGCCAGATGCTGTCCACCCGGCGTGACCTGCTGCCGCCGGACCTGGCGGACGAACTCGCACTGCTGCAGGATCGGGTGCCACCGTTTCCGGTCGAGCAGGCCCTGGGCGTGCTTGAGGACTTCTACCAGCGCCCGATCGACGACGTCTTCCGCAACTTCAATCGCATACCGGTCGCGTCGGCTTCTGTGGCGCAGGTGCACTTCGCCGAACTGCCGGACGGCACCGAGGTCGCGGTAAAGGTCTTGCGGCCCGGCATCGGGCGGGTCATCGCCCACGACATCGCACTTCTCGAAACCGCCGCGATCATGCTCGAGACGCTATGGGTCGAGGGGCGCCGGCTGAAGTCGCGCGAGGTGGTCGCCGAGTTCTCCAAGTATCTCAACGACGAGCTCGACCTGATGCGCGAGGCTTCGAGCTGCTCGCAACTGCGGCGCAATTTCACCGACTCCTCTCTGCTCGTGGTGCCGGAGGTCTACTGGGACTGGTGCGGCACGTCGGTGATGGTCATGGAGCGCATGCACGGCGTACCGATCTCGCAAACCGAAGCGCTGCGAGCGCAGGGCACCGACCTGTCGGCGCTGTCGCGCGCCGGGGTGGAGATCTTCTTCACTCAGGTCTTCCGCGACGGCTTCTTCCACGCCGACATGCACCCGGGCAACATCTTCGTGCACGCAGACGGTCGCTACATCGCGCTCGACTTCGGCATCATGGGCACGCTGAACGAGGAGGACAAGAACTACCTCGCGCAGAACTTCCTCGCCTTCTTCAAACGCGACTACCGCCGCGTCGCGCTCGCCCACATCGAGGCCGGCTGGGTGCCGGCCAAGACCCGGGTGGATGAGTTCGAAGCCGCAATCCGCACGGTGTGCGAACCGATCTTCGACAAGCCGCTCAAGGACATATCCTTCGGCAAGACCTTGCTACGCCTGTTCCAGACCGCGCGCCGCTTCGAGATGGAGGTTCAGCCGCAGCTCGTGC
>CAYTAY010000018.1:0-26233 GCA_964435845.1 uncultured Azoarcus sp. | reverse complement strand
AGCGTCGATTGTTTGCACGCATCTCGGGGACGAAGCCGACGGTGACATCGGTGGCGCTGGTGCGCATGCTGCCGGTGAGCAACATGATACTCAACGTCGGCCTCTCGCTGAGCCGGGTCGGCAATCGAGCCTTCCTTTTCGGAACCTTGCTGGGCTTCATGCCCCAAGGCGTGGTTGCGGTGCTTGTCGGCAGCGGTGTCGGGGAAGAGGCGGTCTTGCGCGGTGCGGTGCAGATCGGTATCGCAGCCGTGATTCTTGTGGCCGTGATGATCTGGAGTGCGCGCCGATTGAGCGCGCGGAATACATGATGCAGAAACTGATCCATTCGCCACACGCCTGGGTCGTGCTCGTGGTGGTCCTTGCAACATCGATCTTCGCGCTGCGCCTGAGCGCCCGGCCGATCTCGAGGGCTATGCTCAGCATCGCAACGTCGGCCACCTGATGGACATGATGTGGCAGGGCAACTGGTGCTGGGTCAGACAACGGGTGCGCGCAAGGACAGCAGTCCCGGAGAGAATCTGCCCAAGCCCACCGTCTATTTGTTGCTGCGCTTTCTTCCCTTCAGCCTGTTGCGTGTCAATCGATCACTGATGGATCGGGATGATCAGGATCTCGACGCGGCGGTTCTGGGCACGGCCTTCCGGCGTGGCGTTGTTCGCGATCGGTCGGGTCATGCCGTAGCCGACGGCTTCGATACGGTTGGCAGCCACTCCGCTCTGGATCAGGTAGCTGCGCACGCTCAACGCACGGTTTTCGGACAGCGTCTGGTTGTAAGCCGCCGATCCGGTGGAGTCGGTGTGGCCTTCGATGCGGATCACGGTGTCGGGGTATTGCCTGATGGTGTAGGCCAACTGGTCCAGGACTGGTCTGAACTGCGGCTTCACGTCGGCGCGGTTGGTGTCGAAGGTGATGTTGTCCGGCGCCTGCAGGCGGATGGTATCGCCCTCGCGGACGACATCGACACCGGTACCTTCCATCTGGCGCCGGAGCTCGGCTTCCTGCTGGTCCATCTGACGGCCGATCAGACCGCCGACAGTGGCGCCGACCGCTGCACCGACCAGGACGCCGGCGGTACGGTCGCCGCGTCCGGCGACGGCTCTACCGAGCACGCCGCCTGCGACTGCACCCACTGTGGCTCCGGTGGCGGTCCGGGCATGTTCGCCCTGATAGGGGCTGGTCGCGCAGCCGCTCACGACCAGAATGCTGGCGGCGGTGATGAGAATCGTCTTTTTCATGATGGTGTTGCCTCCGTTCGAGCGGCGAACCGTGCCAGCCGCGTATCTGTTTGTCTCGATTTCGGACCTTTCGGACCGAGGCTTTCAGGCGGGTTTCATGTTTGCATTGTCACGCTTTCCCGGCCTCATGGCGAGTACCGTTCGTCAGGATTTGTAAGCTCGCCAGTAATCGAGGTCCGCCGGCGTGTCGACATCATGCACTACCTGTCCGACATGGACGCGCCAGCCAAGCGCACGGAAACGCGCGAGCGTTTGCGCAGATACCGATGTCGTGCTCCAGTCAATACCCGCGAACAGGCTGGCGTCGAAGCGGCGCAGGCCGAGCAAGGCGTAACCACCGTCTGCACAGGGGTTGATGACCGCATCGGCCTGGTTCAGCGCAACCGCCGCGGTGTTCAGCAAGTCCTTGTCCATCTCAACGCAGTCGGTACCGATCAGGATGACAGGAGCTTCGTCCAGCCGCCGGGTCACGGCATCTGCCATTCGCGCACCCAGGTCGCCGTCGCTCTGGGCGCTGAGACACAGCGATGGCGGCAACCCGACGCCCAGCCATGCCTGGTCGCCCGGGGGCGGGTCCATGCAAAGTTCGACTGGACCAAGGCCGGACTCGATCGCTACCGCGCTGGTGTGGTCGAGCATTTGCCGTGCGAGCGCAGCGGCGCCCTCGGCGCCGAGTGCCGGAATCAAGCGTGTCTTGACTCGTCCCGGTTGCGGTGCCTTGGCGAAGATGATGATGCGGGTCACCGGTAGCGCTCTGCCAGTCGTTCCGGTGAGGTGCCCAGCCAGTAAGCGAGTCGCAGGCGCCACATCAGGACGATGGTGCGGAGGGCGCCCCGGTGCGCCCAGCGGCGCCCCGAGGTGGCCACGCGTTCGTGCAGGCACAACGGTGGCGAGATCCGCTTGAGCCGGCGCGAGATTTCGATGTCTTCCATCAGTGGTTGATCCGGGAACCCACCAATTCTTTCAAAGGTTTCGCGACGAACGAAGATCGCCTGGTCTCCTGTCGCGATGCCGCTGAGCCGTGAGCGCAGGTTCATCATGTACGCGACCACCGCCAGCAAGTGCGGGCCGTCGACGATGTCGACGTCGAAACGCCCCCACGCCCGCTCGCTGTGCGCGAGGCGCTCGAGTATCAGCCGGTCGGCATCGGCGGGCAGATCGGTGTCCGCGTGCAGGAAGAGCAGGGTGTCGCCCCGCGCGGCCCGGGCGCCGGCATTCATCTGCCGCGCACGGCCGCGTTCGGCGGTGATGACCTGTGCGCCTGCTTCGTCGGCGATGCGCGCGCTGTCGTCATCGCTGCCGCCGTCTGCGACGATGAGTTCGACCCCGCGATCGCGAAGCGGCGCGAGCCTGGCCAGCCTCGCCGGCAAATGCGCCGCCTCGTTCCGCACCGGCATCACGATGGACAGGCGGGGGGGCATCTCAGGCTCGTCCAAGCCGCCAGGCATGGTAGCGGCCGACCCATTCCAGCAGCGCTTTTGGCGCATGAGCTTTTTTCCATTCACCGGCTGCGTATTTGTTGGCTTCAGACAGGGTCGGGTAGGTGTGGATGGTGCCGAGGATCTTGTTCAGGCCGAGGCCGTGCTTCATCGCCAACACGTACTCGGCCAGCAGGTCACCCGCGTGGGTGCCGACGATGGTCACGCCCAGGATGCGGTCCTTGCCCGGCACCGTCAGCACCTTGACGAAACCGCGGGCCTCGCTGTCGGCGATTGCCCGGTCGAGGTCATCGATGCCGTACTTCGTCACCTCGTAGGCGATGTTTTTTTCCTTAGCCTCCTGCTCGTTCAACCCGACCCGTGCCACCTCGGGGTCGATGAAGGTCGCCCACGGGATCACCGAATAGTCGGCCCGGAACTTCCTGAAGTCACCGAACAGCGCGTTGACCGCTGCATACCAGGCCTGGTGGGCCGCGACATGGGTGAACTGGTAGGGTCCGGCCACATCCCCCGCCGCGTAGATGTTGGGATAAATGGTCTGCAGGTATTCGTTGGTCTCGACCGTGCGGTTGGTCGGGATGCCCAACTCCTCGAGCCCGTAGCCCTGCAGCCGCGCTTCGCGACCCACCGCGCAGAGCAACTGGTCGAACACGATGCGTTTCTCCGAGCCTTCGTGCTCGACCACCAGCGTCTTCTCGCCATCCACGGTTTCGCAGCGCAGCGCCTCGTGGCCGGTCAGCACTGCCACGCCATCGGCTTCCAGCGAGGCCTTGGCGAGTGCGCCCACTTCTTCGTCCTCGCGAACCATGATGCGCAAAGCCCGCTGGACCTGGGTGACCTGCGAGCCCAACCGGGCGAAGCTCTGCGCCAGCTCGCAGCCGATCGGGCCGCCGCCCAGCACCACCAGGCGTTGGGGCGCCTCGTCGAGCTTGGCGAACTCGGCCCACAATGTGTCGCTGGTGACGTAGCCGACCTCCTCCAGACCGGGCAGGGTCGGTATCAGCGGGCTGGCCCCCGCCGCGATCACAATGCTGCGCGCGGTCAGTCGCCGGGTGCCGCCGTCGTTGAGCGCGATCTCCACCGTCCAAGGGTTGACCAGCTTGCCGTAACCCTGCAACACCTCGACGCCGAGGCTGGTGTAGCGCTCGATGCTGTCGTGCGGTTCGATGGCGGCGATCACCTCATGGACGCGTCGCATCACAGCCTTGAAGCTGAAACCAGGGCTCGCATCGGTCAGGCCGTAGCGCGAGCCATGACGCATCTGATGCGCGACCCGGGCGCTCTTGATCAGCGCCTTGCTCGGCACACAGCCGTAGTTGAGGCAGTCGCCACCCATCTTGTGCGCTTCGATCAAGGTGACTTTGGCCTTGACCGCAGCGGCGATGTAGGCCGAGACCAGGCCGCCGGCGCCCGCACCGATCACGATCAGGTTGCGGTCGAACCGGGTCGGACGTTCGTCGTCCCAGCGGGCGTAGACCTTGCGCTTCTGGATCGCCTCGACGATGCGCCGGGCAATGAGCGGGAATACGCCGAGCAGCGCGAAGGAGGCGATCAGTGCCGGCGACAGGATGCCGGCGGGCGAGTCGATCGACGCCAGTTGGGTGCCGGCGTTCACATACACTGCGGTGCCGGCGAGCATACCGAGCTGGCTCACCCAGTAGAAGGTCCCGACGCGCATCGGCGTCAGCCCCATCACCAGATTGATCAGGAAGAAGGGGAACAGCGGTACCAGGCGCAGGGTGAAGAGGTAAAAGCCGCCTTCGCGCTCCACGCCACGATTGATGGCGCGGAGCTTGTCGCCGAAGCGTGTCTGCACCCAGTCGCGCAACACATGGCGGGACACCAGAAAGGCCAGCGTCGCGCCGATGCTCGAGGCGAAGGAGACCAGCACGACACCGGTGACGAGGCCGAGCAGCGCCCCGGCCGCGATCGTCATCACCGCTGCACCCGGCAGCGACAAAGCTGTAACCATGACGTAGAGCACGAAGAAACCGCCGGTAACCAGCCACGGAGAGTCGGCGCGCAGCGCGGCGAACTCCTCCTGGCCTTGTTTGAGGGTTTCGAAGCTGAGTAACTGGCCGAGATCGAAGACGAAATAGGCGCTGATCAGGGCTACGACGACGGCGAGGAGGATGAGGCGCTTCATGCCCATCCCCTTACAGTGCGCCGCCGCAACTGCTGCCCTGACCGGCAGTGCAGCCGTAGCAGTGGTCGGCCACCCGAATGTCGCGCCCGGTCAGATGGTCGCTGAGCAGGTCGCGCAGATGCGGGCGCCCCCGCCCGGACAGTGGCAGTCCGAGTTGCTGATTGAAGTCGCAGTCGTAGAGGTGGCCCTGCCAGTCCACGCTGACCAGCGTGCGGCACATTACATTTTCGAGGTTGGTCGCAGCGTAGTTGTCCTTGAGCAGTCGCATGTAGTCGTTGAACTGGCCCTTGGAGATCAGCGTGCTGCCGAAGCGCTGGATCGGCATGTTGGTCAGCGTGAACAATTGGTTGAAGACGATGCCGAAGTGTTCGACCAGTTCGCGCTTGTAGGCGGCTTCCAACTCTGACTGCGACGGCGGCAGCACCGCTCCGAGCGGGTTGTACACCAGATTCAGCACCAGAGCGCTGCCTGCGGCTCCGTAACCAAGGGCGTTCAGCCGCTGGAGTCCGGCGATGCTCTTGTCGAAGACGCCCTTGCCCCGTTGCTGGTCGACGTTGGTCGCGCAATAGCAGGGGAGAGAGGCGACGATTTCGACCTTCTGCTCGGCGAGGAAATCGGCCAGATCCTCATGGCCCGGCTCGAACAGAATGGTCAGGTTGCAGCGGTCGATGACGCGCGTTCCGAGCGCGCGGGCGGCACGGACCAGATCGCGGAATCCCTCGTGCAGCTCGGGCGCGCCGCCGGTCAGGTCCAGCGTGTCGATGCCCCGGTCCTCGAGCACCTGCGGAATCAGTGCCATGGTCTCGCGGTCCATCATCTCGGTGCGATTGGGGCCGGCGTTGACATGGCAATGTACGCAAGTCTGGTTGCAGCGGTAGCCGAGGTTGACCTGCAGCGTGTCGAGCCGTCTGCGCTGGATGGCGGGAAAACCGGTGTGCTTGAGCAGTGGCAGGGTGGCGTGCATTGGGGCTCCTTCGAGTTTTTTGTGTCAATGAGAGCTAGGTCGTGCCAGATGCATGGAACTTACACCTTCGCCGCATCTTCACCAAACGATGGACGCTGTAAGGAATAGCCGGTTCCGGACGACTCATCAGTATTGGTTCAACCGCACGTGGTCAAATCATGAAACTTTTCAGCCTCTTGCTCGCTGTGTTGTCGATGACCACCCCGGTATCCGTCTTCGCAGAGCCGGCCCGGTCGACGCCAAGCCTCTTCTCTGCCGCGGAGCCCGGTGATCCGCTTCCGGGGCCGTGGCGACACCAGACCTTGCCAAGGGTGCCGGCCGAGAACAGTTTCGTGCTCGTAGAGGATGGAGGGCGCACGGTACTGAGGGTCGACTCCGACAAGGCCGCGTCGACCCAGATGCATCCCCTGGATGTCGATCCCGCTCGGACGCCGCTGCTCGAATGGACGTGGAAAGTCTCCAACCCGATCGCGGCCTCCGACTTCCGCCACAAACAGGGGGACGACTACGCCGCGCGGGTCTACGTGTTGTTCGATTATCCGGTCGAGCGCCTGTCCTTCGGCGACCGTATGCGCATCTCGCTTGCGCGTGCGCTGCATGGCGCTGAACTGCCGACTGCCGCGATCGCCTACGTTTGGGGGACTGCTCAGCCACTCGGTGCGAGCGGCCCCAACCCCTATACCGACCGGGTGCAGATGATCGTGGTTGACAGTGGCGACGCCAACGCCGGCCTCTGGCAGACGGTGCGTCGCGACGTCGCGCGCGACTTCGAGGCAGTGTTCGGCGAGCCGGCACCGCGCGTGGTCGGCATCGCGGTGAGTGCCGACACCGACAATACCGGCGAGACGGTGGCCACCTGGTTCGGCGACATCCGGTTTCTGGACGGACGCCAGTAGCTAAGGTCACCCCCCCCCTTGAGGGGACGGGTTACGACGCTCGCCGCTTGATAACCGGGTCGCGCATGGTCACGAATTCCTCGGCTGCGGTCGGGTGGATGCCCACCGTGGCGTCGAAGTCGGCCTTGGTCGCCCCCATTTTCACTGCGATGGCGATGCCCTGGATGATCTCAGGCGCATCCGGTCCGACCATGTGGGCGCCGAGCACCCGGTCGGTGCTTGTATCGACGACGAGTTTCATCAGGGTGCGCTCTTCGCGACCTGACAGCGTATGTTTCATCGGACGAAAGCGGGCGGTGTAGATCGCGATCTCCTCGTGATCCGCGAGCGCGTCCTCCTCGCTGAGGCCGACGGTGGCCACCGGTGGCTGGCTGAAAACCGCTGATGGCACGCACTCGTGGTCTGCACTCTCCTTCTCGCCGCCGAACAGGGTGGTCGCCAGCGCCTGTCCTTCGCGAATCGCGACCGGCGTCAGCGCGATGCGGTTGGTGACGTCGCCGACGGCATGGATGCCGGGCACGCTGGTCGCGCCCCAGGCGTCGACGACGATGCCGCCCTGGGCATCGGTTTTGACGCCGACGTTCTCGAGACCGAGTCCGGCGGTGTTGGGCACCCGCCCGGTCGCATACATCACGAGTTCGAAGGGCTGTTGCGCGGCCGCGAGGCTTTCGCCGGCGACCTCGAACCAGCCGTCATCGCGTTTGCGAATGGCAGATACCGTGCTGCCGAGGGCGATGTCGATGCCCTTGCGGCGCATTTCGTCGTGCAAGTGCGCCCGCACGTCGCCGTCGAAACCGCGCAGGATCTGTTCTCCGCGATAGCTCAGGCAGACCTCGGCGCCCAGACCCCGGAAGATGCCGGCGAACTCGACCGCGATATAGCCACCGCCGATCACCAGCACCCGGCTCGGGGGCGTGCTCAGTTCGAATACCTCGTTGGAGGTGGCCGCGTGTTCGGCACCAGGAATATCCGGGACGAAGGGCCAGCCGCCGGTTGCAATGAGGATGTGCTTGCAGCGAAAGCGCTGGGCGCCCACCTCGACGCTGCCGGGCGCGAGAACGCGGGCTGTGCCCGAGACTGTCTCGACACCGGCGTCGGCCAGCAGTCGTCCGTATATGCTGCTCAGACGCTCGACCTCACGATTGCGGGCCTCTGCCAGGCCTCGCCAGGAGAAGGCCGGGTGCGCGGCCTCCCAGCCGAAGCCGACCGCGTCCTCGAAATCCTCGCCGAAGTGCGCTGCGAGCGCCATGAGCTTTTTCGGCACGCAGCCGCGGATCACGCAGGTGCCGCCGAGCCGGTGGTTTTCGGCGATGGCCACCCGCGCGCCGAGCCTGGCTGCCACCCTCGCGGCACGCACACCGCCCGAGCCGGCACCGATTACAAAGAGGTCGAAGTCATGCTTGTCCATGTTTGCGGATCCCAATGTTTGTTTCAGAGCGGCGCTGCAGTGTGTGGCGCCCGACAGACTGCATGTTATCCGGGCCGGGCCATGGCTCGATCAGCTCCGGTTTACGCCGAGTGCGACGACCCAGCGAATGGCCTCGAGTTCCGCCTCGGTCACGTCTGACAGCGTCAGCGGCGGCAAGGCAGCGATGGTGCGCTCGGCGGCGAGCTGATCGTTGGATTCGATGCAGGTGACCAGATTCAGCAGCATGCCGAGTTTGCCCCTGCGGTGAAGGAGCGCCTCGGCGACATCGCTTGAGAGATTGATCTCGCCGACGATGTCGCGCATCGGCTGAGACAGGACGGCGTCGAGCAGCGATAGCGTCCCAGTCATGAAAGCCTTGTCAGCATAGTCGTTGCCAGGGTCGATGTGCCGTGCGAGCAATTCCATGGTCTTGCCGCGCATCGCTGCCAGCTCGGTCAGTGGCGTTGGGTATTCGAGGCCAGGCTGCTTGCTGTACAGGAGGAGCTGCACCCAGCGTTGCAGTTGTCTGCGACCCAGGACGAGCACTGCCGATGAGATCGAATCCACCGGTTTGCGCAGACCGACGGCCGCGGAATTCACCAGCCGCAGCAGGTTGTAGGTCAGCGCGGCATCCTGCTTGATGGTATCGAAGATCTCGGAGGATTCGCTGTCGCCGAGGATGTGCTTGAGCAAGCTGACCAGCAATCGGGCAGTCGGGTCGGCGCGCCGTGTGCTCAGCACGTCGGGTCTGGCGTAGTAGTAGCCCTGGAAAAGCTCGAACCCCAGGGATTTGCAGTATTCAGCCTGATCGCGGTTGTCGACCTTCTCGGCGAGCAGGGTTACCGGCCAGCGTTTCAGTTGATCGACGATCGAGGGTATCTCCGCGTGGGCGTGAGCGAGCAGGTCGATCTTTACGTAATCGACCAGATCGAGCAACTCGTCGAAACTCTCGTGGTAGACGAAATCGTCCAGCGCGAGTGAAAACCCGTTCGACTTGAGTTGCCTGCATCGCTCAATAACGTCGGGGCTGGCGCTCACTGTCTCGAGCAGTTCAAGCACGATCTGATCGCGTGGCAGGAATTCGACGATGTCGTTGTGGAGCAGATCAGCGCTGATGTTGATGAAGCCCTTGTGATGCCCTAAAACATTGGCTGCGCCCATCTGCCCGAAGGTGTGGCTGATGACGCTTGCGGTGGCGTGCAGATCGTTCGTGACATTGCTTTTGTTGACGAAGCCGGTGCGAAACAGCAATTCGTAGGCGAAAAGCCCGCCCTCGCCGTTGAGGATCGGCTGCCGCCCGAGGAAGACTTCCTGTCTGGACATGAATCGAACGGGTTTGTGGAAACGAGCGGATGTTACCTGAGGCCGCGTGCCGACGGCTACGGCCTTTCGTGGATATTTCTCGATTGGTGCTTTCACCGGGGCATCATTAGGCGCCTGCTGGCGCCGGCTCGGCGTTTGAGTTGGTGGTTTCCATTGGCCGCATCATTGGTTCAGCCTCGTAAGTTTCTGCGCTCCAGTTCGACGAATCATTAACCGGAGGCACAAGCGCTTTCGGTCAAAGCAAAGAAAGAAACATTGAGCGAACGAAAGGAGAACATCATGAAAACCCAACAATACACTGCGGCCTCTGTCCTCGCCTTCAGCCTCTTGGCCGGCGTTTCGGGTGCTGCGCTGGCCGACTGGCCAACCGAGTCTCAGTTCAGCGTCTACCATCTGGCGAGCATCCACAACGCGGCCAGCAGTCAGGGGCAGGCGGGGCGCGCGGGACCGGCGAGCATACCGGGCCTTCAGGTGGTTGCTGACTGGCCGACCGAAAGTGCCTACAGCGTGTATCACCTCGCATCGCTGCACAACCAGGCCGGCGCGTCGCAGGCTGGCCGCGCCGGGCCAGACACGTTGGATGGTTCGGTTGCGGTGCCTGCCAACATCGAATTGTGGAACAGCATTTACGACTCGAGCGCGCGCTTCTGAACCATCTGGCCCCACTGTCAGCCGCCTCCGCCCGAAAGGGTGTGGGCGGCTTTTCGATGGTGCAAAACCTGGCCTCTGACCACGATCGTGAGGCTCAGCGCATGAGTGAGAACCGGCCCACGGTCGATACGTGCTCGGTCTCGTCGAAGGCGGTGATGATTTGCTCGACCACCCCCTTCAACTCCTGCGGACAGGCCTCGCGCCATGCCTCGAGATAGCGCTCGAAAACCAGATTGGCGCGCTCGGCATCCGGGTTGAGATACGCGATCGCCTCCCAGCTCCCGGGGTTGGCTTCGAACTGTGGCAGCAGCACGCCGGCGACCAGTTCATTGCGTTGCCGGTGATACGGGTTGCCGGCCAGATGATGCTGGTGGATCCGATACCACAGGGCCAGCGTCTTGGTGGCAGGCAATTGTCGGTGGCGCTCCTGCATGAAGTACTCGGCGTAGGCCCGCAAGTCGGCTGCATGTCGCGCAAAAAGCGAGCCGGGCGGGGCGCTCGCCCAGCTTCGCGCCAGGGCACGCAAGGTGTAGAGCGACGCGGCTTCGCACACGCTCTCCTCG
Source organism: uncultured Azoarcus sp. (assembly GCA_964435845.1). GTDB lineage: Bacteria > Pseudomonadota > Gammaproteobacteria > Burkholderiales > Rhodocyclaceae > Azoarcus_F. Next base: position 15,608 of record CAYTAY010000018.1, on the reverse strand, counting down.
AACCACTGGTTGAAGTCCGCGATGTTGCCCTCGTCGTCGAGCTTGTTGTCGAAGTTGGAGTAGATGTGGCACAGCTCGTGAGCGAACTGGTAGACGAATTGAAACCAGCGCCCGTCACGGGCGCTAAGGCGAACCACGTAGGCGCCGTCTGGAGTGCGCTCGTAGAGCACGACCGGCCCGCCCTTGCCCGGCGTGACGACGACCGGCTCCAGTGTGCGATTCGGAAAATGCCGCCCGAAAGCCAGTGCGACGGACTCCAGTACGGCGCTGAGTTCGGCCGTATCGGTACTGCCCCAGCCCTGGTGCGCGATGCGCAATTCCGTGTGTACGGGGCTCCCGCGATGCAGCTCGTGCGCCGTGACCTTGCCCAGAGGCAGGACGAACAGCAGGGCGAGTGTCGGAAACAGCCGGCTGAGCGGATTTAGCTCCCCGTCGCTACGTCGACGCCTGGTTCGCCTCATATTCGCACTCCATCGATGGCGTTGAAACTCTTCAGGGCATGGCCCCGGGAATCGGCCTGTTCCGGAAGCCAGTCAGGCCCTTTGCGAATGCGGTCGGCGTAAGATGTCCACGCGTCCGAGCCGGGAGGCCAGTTGCGTTCGAACTGCACCAGCCAGCGTTCGCGGTCGTAGTGGATCGGCAAGGCGTCGATGAAGACTTCGCGTATCTGCATGCCGTAGATCGCGGGTATCGGCGAGGGCGTGGTCGAGATCCGGCTCAGCAGGCCGAAGCCAGTGCCGCGGAAGTTGGGCATGCCGGCCGCGCCGTTGTTGATCACCGCCGCGAGGCCGCCATGGCGGTGCGCCTGGCGTAATACCGGCAGGCAGGTGTGGCTGCTGACGAACAGGTCTACATCCGCGATGTCGCAGGCCATCGCCAGCCAGTCCAGCCCGCCGGCTTGGTCGAGCGCGGCCTGGCCGAAACGCCAGCCGGCGAGCGACTCCGCGTCACCATGCACCACCCCGACGCGCAAGAGCCCGACTTCGTAGCGGCCGAACATTGGCAGCTTGGACAAGCTTGCGACGAGATCGGGGTGGCGCAGCGCGCATTCGCGCAGCCGGGCATGAATGCGGTTCGAACGTGACACCGTCGCCTCGTCGACGGTATCCGGGTAGGCGCAGCCGCAGCCTGCCTGACCCGTGCCGCCTGGGCCGAGTTCGGCTTCCACGTTGCCTGCGAGCGCGTCGTGGGCGAGCACTTCGGTGTTGATCGCATCGAAACTCCCGTCATCGATGTCAAACCAGTTGAAGTCCCCGTTGAAGCACAGCCTGGGCGGCACGGGTTCCGCTGCGGCCATTTCCAGCACGGTCTTCAGAGCGGCGGTGTTGCCGTAAAGTCCCCCCACGACGTAGAGTGTTTGCGCGGCGCGCACCGGCGCTCCGGCGATGGCTTGCGCCCCGTAGCGGTAACGGATCGGACAAATTCGCCCCGGAGTCTGGGCGTGGGCGGAGACGTCGTTCATGGCTTGGGCGCGCAATGAGCCTGGTCGTTTCTGATGAGTCTTGGTCGGCCGGCATGCCGGGAACTTACACAGTGACGCAAAAAATTTCGCCGGGGTCGTAAGTTGTTGGCCGCGTCATCGACAAAAGACTGATCTTACCCACACCGACAGGACCAGACCATGCCCGGCATCGACCCCATTCTGCTCACCGCCGCCCTCGCCCTGATCGCGCTCGTCAGCGTTGCCATGGTGCCGCGGGTACGCACTGCCGAAGGCTTCTTCCATGGACGGGGAGAGACTGGCGATGTTCCCGGCGTGCTGGCCCTGACTTTCTCGCAGGTCACCACCTGGATCTTCGCCCGCTCCCTGCTCAATGCTGCAATCCTCTGCTACCTCTTCGGTATCGCCGGGGTGCTGGCCTACACCGCCTACTACGGCTCCTTCCTCACCGGCTGGCTGATCGTGGACCGGCTGCGCTTCCGTCATGGGGCGACTAACATGCAGGGGTTTCTGACCGAGCGTTTCGGCAGAGTGGGCAACGCCGGCTTCAACCTGTTGCTCGGCCTGCGTTTGCTCACCGAAGTATTCGCCAACCTTCTCGTCGTCGGCATCGTGTTCGGCGTAGCGGGGACGAGTGCCTACAACGCTGCGATCGTCGCGGTGGTGCTGGTGACGCTGCTCTACTCGATGACCGGCGGCCTGCGCGCCTCGATCCGCACCGATGTGCTGCAGATGGCGATCCTGCTGGTTTTGCTTGTCATGCTCTTCATTGCCATGATCGGTCATTCTGCCTTCGATGGTTTCGCCATCGTCTCCAGCAGCCCGGATCCGACCTCGCCCGGCTGGATTCTGCTGGTGGTCGCGCTGTTGCAGGTGCTGAGCTACCCGATGCACGATCCGGTAATGATGGACCGAGGCTTCATTGCCGACCGCGACACCACGCGTCGCAGCTTTTTGCACGCCTTCTGGCTGTCGTCGCTGTGCATCGTCGCCTTCGGACTGCTCGGCGTGTTCGCCGGCCTGCATCGCAGCGGTGACGAGGTATTGCTCGCGACGCTGGCTCGCCTGTTCGGGGAGCCGGTGATGATGATGCTGGCCCTGGCTCTGGTGGTTTCGGCCGCCTCGACGATGGATTCGACCTTTTCCAGCGTGTCGAAGCTGGTGGTCATGGATATGGGTGTCGGCCGCGGTCGTCCGGCCGCAGGCCGGATCGCGATGGTGCTGTTCGCAGTGGGTGGGCTTGTGCTGGTTTTCGTCGGCTCGGACGACTTGTTCGCCGCGGTCGCGGTCAGCGGAACCGCATCGCTGTTCCTCACGCCGGTCATCGTCCACGTGCTGCTGCTGGGTCATGAGATCCGCCCCTGGGCCTTCATGGCGAGCTTCGGCGCGGCGATGACCGGTGCCGCGATCTACTTTCTCGAGAGCTCGGGCCGCATCACCCTGGTCGGCGATCTGACCGGTGTGTCCCACAGTTACGCCAAATTGCTGGTGATTACGGTCGTGATTCTGGTGCTGGGTTTCGCAGCCTTCGCCCTCGCGCGCAAGCGAGATTGACCGCCAGGCGTCGGGCGATCAGTCGTGGGTCCGATGCCCTTCCGAGGCATGCGCGTGCGCATTGTCGTCCGCCCAGTGCAGTCGTCGATAGTCGAATACCGGCGTGAGCTCGGGCTTGACGACATTGAAGTAGGGTGAAAGATCGAAGTCACGCGGGACGAACAGGCTGTGATGGCGAAGGTGCAGCACTTCGTCAACGCATTTTGGACAGTCCGGGCCGTCGCGGTCTATACGCTCGATCTCCGGCAGGATCGGGTAGCGTACCGCCTGGAAGGCCTGGGCGATGAGCGTCGAGCAGATCGCGCGGGTCGGGTCGCTACTGCCGAGCGTGAGCATGCGACGGCGAAAACGCTCCGGCACCGGTGGTGTCGGGAACAGGTAACGTGCAAGGTCGAAGATATTGCGCAGGTCGTAGCGGTAGCCAATCCGTGATATCGCGTAGCCGACCACCGCGCGGCAGTCGTCCGGATGCAGTCCGGCCGGGCGGCAGATTCTGGTGTTGAGCGCGTTGAATTCCTCGGGGCCGACGCTGCGCACGCCCTCGACGATGTCGGCTTCGACAAAGCAGTGGTGCTCCGGGGCGCCTGCCATGCGCAGGGCCTCGTGACCGACGTAGAGGGCCGCGTGAGACCAGGTCGATTGCGTCAGATACTTGATTGCGGTGCTGACCCGGGTGTGTCCTTCGACCAGCAGCACGTCACCCGGACGCAGGCAGGTCCGTAGCCCGGTCATCCGGTCACCAGCGTAGTGGTCGGCGGCTGGCGGGCGCTGAGCGGAGAGCCTGCGTCCCAGCCATTGACCCAGTCGGTCGAGCACGAGCCCCATCGTGGTTCTCCGTGTGTGTATTCCCCGCTCGAGACCGTTACGGCCCGCGAGTCGCGTTGCCGGTCAGTCCTCCTGCTCCGCCAGCCCCTCGCGATAGCGGCGCCCGGCTTCGCGCAGGAAGCTCATATGCTTGCGATAATTGCGGCAATATACGCACATCGCATTGTGCGTCGACAGCACCGCCTTTTCCTGCCACTTCAGTGGGCGGTCCAGTTCTTCAGACATCAGCCGTGCGGCTTCCTTGCAGTTGATCATCTCGCGACCCCCTTGAACCAGTTGTCTTCCAGGCATTCGCGCAGCCCAAGGCGGGCGCGGTGCAGGATCACCCAGCAGTTGTTGGTCGAGATGCCAAGCTCGCGGCAGATCTCGTCGGTTTCGAGCTCGAGCATCTCGCGCATCATGTAGATTCGAGCGAGCTTCTCGGGCAGGTGGTTCACGCAGGCGTCGAAGATCGTCCAGAACTGCTTTTGCGATAGCGCTTCGTCCGGGTCCGACCAGGTGTCCGGCCCGTCCCCGTGGTTCCAGTAGCCGGACGACCACATCATCTTGCGATTGAACATCGCGTCCATGCCGTCATCGCCGTCGTCGTCCTCGACACCGAGATCGCTGCGGCTGATCTCCCGGGCATTCCTGCGGATGTGGTCGACGATCTTGTTGCGCAGGATGGCGAAGATCCAGGTCTTGAGCGCCGAACGACCGGAAAAGGCCTGCTCGCTGCTCATCGCGGCGAGCAGCGCCTCCTGCACCATGTCCTCTGCCGAGCCTGCGTCGCGCAACTGCATCTGCGCAAAACGCAGCATGTCCCTGCGGATGGTCTGCATCGACGGATCGTTCCAGTCGATCTGGCCGCCAGGCGGCGAGTGCTCGCCCATCAGTCTGCCTCCCTGATTCCTATGTTGTCCGGTGCGTGTTCCGCATGACGAATGGGCTCACTCCGCATGTTGTCGGAAACGCCCCGTCATGTTACGCCAAGCGCGACCGCCAGCGTGCCCACCTCGATAGGAATATAGCCGGTTATCTCCAGACTGCGGTCCTCGAGCGTGTCGTCATCCGGTCTGACGAGTGCGCGAGCGGCCACGACCTCGTCGCGATGCCGCAGCAAGCCTGCGATCCACGGCCGGTAGAGCCTCAGCATGGCGCCCAGCCACCGATTGACCGGCCATGACGGTGCCGCATGGTCGACCTCGAAGCCCTCGAGCATGCGAATGACCTCGCTAGCTGGATACCAGCTCTCGTCGGTAACCCAGCGGTTGGTCGCGAACAGGCCGATCGGCTCGCCCCAGGCGTCCATCGAGATCGCCACGAGATGACAGATCGCCTCGTCGCCGGTCGGCCACGGTGCGCTTGTCAACGGCCAGTCGACCGCTTGCGCACCCGCCGGAAAGCCACCGGCCCGCATGAAACAGTGAAAATGCCCGTGCTCCACCGCGCCACGGTGTGCATGGTAGTAGTACTGCGAGTGGCTGTCGTGATCGAACACGTCATCCTGCGGGTAATGTTCCATCTCGACGAATTCTCCCTGACCGCGCAGGACCTCACCGACGATGTTGAGTCCGCCACGTCGCAGCACACGCCGGCACTCGAGCACCTCCCGCGCGGCTATCTGCATCTCGCGTCGCGCCGCCGGCGGGATGGTGTCGACTTGCGGCAGATGGTGTTCGAGAGCCGCAACCCCGGCCGGAGCCGGGGCAATGTCGGCGACGCCCGACGCTGCGGTCGAGATCAGCGCTTTGCCGCGCATGGATTCTTCGCAGCGCACGGATTCTTCGCAGCGCACGGATTCTTCGCAGCGCACGGATTCTTCGCAGCGCAGGGGTTTTTCGCAGCGCAGGGGTTCGCAGCGCAGGGGTTTGCCGCGCAAGGGTTCGGGCCTGTGGCGATGAACCGTTTTTGGTCGTGCTCCAGGTAGGCGACGAGCGCGGCCAGCTCACGCGAGTTCCAGTCCAGCGGCTGCGCGGCCATCGGTGCGACCATGCATAGCTGAACCATTTCGTCCAGATGAACCTCATCCATGTTGAACATGTCGCTGGCCATCGCGACCGGGTGGGGATAAGGCTGGGCAAAGCTGGCCTGATATCCCATCTGGTTGGAGTGGCAGGTGGCGCATGCCAGGTTGTTGGACGATAGCGAGGTGTCGTTGAACAGTCGCTGGCCTTCGGCCAGCAGGGCGGCGGTGTCGCTCGTGGTGTAGGGGCGATAGTTCGCGGGCCGTTTGACCGCCTTCGCCGAGCACGCACCTGCAGCGCACGGATTCTTCGCAGCGCACGGATTCTTCGCAGCGCACGGATTCTTCGCAGCGCATGGATTCTTCGCAGCGCATGGATTCTTCGCAGCGCATGGATTCTTCGCAGCGCACGGATTTTTCGCAGCGCACGGATTCTTCGCAGCGCACGGATTCTTCGCAGCGCAGGCTCGACTGGCGCAGGGGTTTTTCGCGGCGCAGGGATTGGCGGTAGCGCGTGGCGCACAAGGACGACAGGCCGCACCGGCCATGGGCAGGCCGATAGCGGCGGTCAGTAGACCGGCCGACAGCATCGCGGTCATTACGCGGGATTGGTTTCGTGGGTTCATTTTTCCTGACTCCTGAGCAGTTGTACTTCGTGAAGGGAAGAGGGCTCCCGGTCGGTCACGAAGCCTTTCCCGTTGCTTGGTCGTTGGCGATGCTGATTCCTTACAAGAATCGTTCGAATGGTCGGCGACGACATTGGTGAGCCGTACCCGGCGAGGTTTGATTTTCGATGCAACCAATCCCTAATTGGGCAACCGTGGCAGGGTCAAACCCAGCGTATAGTCCCGGAACACATCCTCACGGTTAGAATCGAAAAATGCGCCCACTCTTTGGCAGCCTTTCTCGTCGGATCTACGCCATATTTCTTATAGTCGCGGTTGTCCCGACGGCGATCGCCGGTGCGTTTGGGGTCTATGCTTCGCTTCACGCACTGAGGAACGAAACGATAAACAACCTCGAACAAGAGGTCAGCATTCGTGCCGAAGGGGTCGCTCGCTTCCTCGCCCAGCTGGCGTCCGAGTTGCGTTACCTGTCGGTTTCACCGACGCTGAACGGGTTCCGGCAGGCGCTGCACCGAGAAGCCGATACGCTCGAAAATTGGCGCCTCGCGATTGAGAACGAGTACTCGAATCTGGCGCGGTTCTACCCTCACATCTATCAGATCCGTTTTCTGTCCGGCGATGGTTTCGAGCAGATTCGCGTAGACCGCGTGGACGACAAAGTAAGCGTTGTAGCCGCGTCTCAACTCCAGTACAAGGGCGACCGCTACTACTTCTCCGATGCACTGGCCACGCCTTCGGGATCGGTTTACGTCTCTCCGCTCGATTTGAACGTCGAGTTCGGACTCATCGAGGAGCCTGAGAGGCCCGTTATTCGCATGGCGGTTCCACTCGAGGCAGACAGTGAGCGTGGCAAGGGGCTGCTCATCGTCAATCTGCACGCCGACATATTGTTGAATCAGATTCAGCAAATGGCCGGCGTCAGGGAGGGCTACGCATTGCTGTTCGACCGTGCGGGCTATTACCTGAGTCGCAGGGATGGCAGTCTTGTCGACGACTCCGGCTTCGCGATGCAACCCGTGATGCGTTTGGACGAGCTGTTCGGAGATGGTGTAGTCGGCCAGTTGTTGCATGGTGATGGCGTTCTTGAAAAGGGCGGTTGGATCGTGGCGGGCCGCGCGGTCAGCTTCGAAGAGCAGGGCGAGTCGCTGGGAAGGTGGTTGATTGCCATCGCCTTTCCAGAGCGTGCGCTGCTGACGCAGGTGTTCAGCCTGTACGGGCTCTACGCGGTTTTGCTGTCGGCGCTCATGGTCACTGCTGCAGGTGGTTATTTCGTGAGTCGGCGGTTCATCGGGCCAATCGATCAGCTGGCGAAAGAGACCGAGGCCATTACTCGTGGAGACTTCAAGAGGCGGGTTGAAATACCGGGCGATGACGAGATCGCGGCGCTGGGGCGGCGATTCAACGACATGACTGCAAGGCTCGACACAATGTACTCCAGCCTTGCGACGCGACGTGACGAGCTTGAGCGCGAGGTAAGAGCCAGAACCGTTGAACTCGAGCGTGAGCGACACTTCCTCGCCCGACTCTTCGAACGATTGAGCGACGGTGTCGTCCAGGTTGCACCGGATGGTCGTATCCTGCTGTGCAATCCACAGGCCCGTGCCCTCTTGGCAGTCAACGAATCAATGGAGAGCAATGAGTCGATATTGGCGTGGGGCCCTTGGCCCCAATTGATTCGGGATATCGGTGGTGAGCGCGAAATCCGCGCGGATGTAAGTCACGATAGCAGTACCGTCTCCGTGTCCGTAAGTCATCATGAGGATGGTTACATTCTAGTGGCGCGTGACGTGACGCTCGAGCGCCGCATCGAGGCCGACCGTCGTGATCTTGATCGGCAGATGTTTCAGATGGAAAAGGTCATCACGCTGGGTGAACTGGCGATGGGTCTGGCGCACGAGGTCGGCAACCCCTTGGCTGGCATGAAGGCGGTTGCCCAGGCGATGCAGTACGAAGAGGATCTGCCAGTGCAGGTCGGCGAGGCACTGCGCCGCCTCGAGCGCGAGATTGATCGATTGGCCGATTTCCTTAAAGGTTTTCACGGTTTTGCGGCGCCGCGCGCCTTGGCGATCCAGCCGTGCGCCTTCTCGGAGGTGGTGGACGATGTCTTCTTCTGGACGCACAAGGAGGCCCGTTCACAGGGCGTTGAGCTGAGTGTCGACATCGGTCCGGATTTGCCGCTGTTGCGCGCAGACCCCGCAGCACTGAAACAGGTTCTGCTCAATCTTGTGCTCAATGCACTGCATGCGACCCAAGCCGGAGGGCAGGTTCGCGTCGCTGCTGTCGGTGCCGGGGACCGGGTAGTCATTCAAGTGGAGGATGATGGTTGCGGAATCGCCCAGGATGTCCTGGGGAGGGTTTTCGACTCCTTCTTTACTACCCGCGCCGAAGGTTCCGGGCTCGGTCTGGCAGTGGTTCGAAAAATCGTACAGCAGCACGGCGGTGACATCGAAGTGAGTAGTGAATTGGGGGTTGGCACGTGTTTTGCGTTGTCTTGGCCATGTGTTCGGGAGGAGCATGACCGTGGCTGAGTCGATTCTGCTGGTCGAGGATGACGAAACGATTCGCCTGACCGTCGGCGGCTTTTTACGTCGGGTCGGTTATCGTGTGGCGCTTGCCGAGTGCGGCGAAGAAGGTCTTGCCTTGGCGAGCCGGGATGGTTTCAGCCTGGTTCTGCTCGATTTGCGCTTGCCTGATATCGATGGTTTGACAGTTTTGGAGAAATTGCGCGCGGCCGAGTTCGAGGCGCCGATTGTGATCATGACCGCTTTTCCTGAGCTTTCGACCGCAGTGGCAGCACTCAGAGCAGGCGCGTACGACTACATCAACAAACCATTCGATCTCGAGGATCTGCTTGAGCTGGTTCGGCGCGCACTGGAGACGAGAAGTCTGCGGCGCGAAGTGGCTTGGCGCCGCAACCAACAGCCGGTGTGTGCCGCCGACGAGATGGTGGGCAAGAGCGCCGTCTTCGGGGCCTTGATCGAGATGACGCACAAGATCGCCGCGGCAGGACGCGTTCCGGTGCTGATACGGGGTGAGTCCGGGACTGGCAAGGAGCGTATCGCGCATGCGATTCACTGCGGTTCGGATCGAGCCGAGGGGCCATGGATTACACTCAATTGTTCTGCGCTGCCGGAAGGGCTACTGGAGTCGGAGCTGTTCGGCCATGAAAAGGGTGCCTTTACCGATGCACGTCAGGCCAAGCGCGGATTGCTCGAACTGGCCGATGGCGGCACGCTGTTTCTGGATGAGATCGGCGACCTTTCGCCAGCGCTGCAACCCAAGCTGTTGCGGGTTCTGGAAAGTCAGGCTTTCAGGCGTCTGGGTGGCAATCGTGAGCTCAAGGTCGATGTGCGTTTCGTCGCGGCAACGAACCGCAATCTCGACGAAATGGTCCGCAGTGGGCAGTTCAGGGAGGATCTGCTTTATCGGCTGGCTGTCGGCACTATCGATATGCCCTCTTTGCGCGAGCGCCCGGAAGATATTCTCTCTCTCGCTCAGCGCTTTCTGGACGACATCGCACCGGTGATTCGGGTGCAGGTGGCCGGCATCGAGCCTGCCGTGGTAGCAATGCTGGAACGCTATCGCTGGCCCGGAAACATACGTGAATTGCGAAACGTGCTCGAACGTGCGGCCATTCTCGCCGATGGACAATCGATCGCCCCGGTTCACCTGCCTCCTGAAATCAGTGGTGGAGCGTCCGGGCGGCCCGTGACGACTCGAAGAATCGACGAGACTGCGGGGCCAGCTACGATGCCCAGTCTTCATGAAGTCGAACGTGACCACATTGCGCGCGTGCTGCATGCATGCGATGGCAACAAGACCCGCGCTGCAGAAGTCCTTGGCATCACGCGCCTGACCTTGCGCAACAAGCTCAAGCAGTGCGACATCGACTGAAGCCGGCATCAAGTAGCAGCATGGTCGCATTCTGACCGGTTGCTTATTGATCATGGCGATCAGTTACTAACCAGTTCGATGTCTCTGCCGGCTGACCATGCCGCAGTTATCAGGCGTTTTCGCGCTGGCACGATTGCTGCATATCCCCCTTCTAGAAACGAGGCTTTCGTTTCCATCGGTCCTTTACCAAGAGAAGGGGAGCACCATGAAACTACCAAGAAGGCGACCGCTGGCGCACGCGCTCGGGGCTTGCCTGCTGTCGGGTCTGATCGCTGGCAATATCGCGTTCGCGTCCGAAGGCAATCCGCCCGCGCTTGAGCCCATGCCGGAGGCGAAGCCCGGCAACGCAGACATGATCGAGATGGGCAGGTATCTGTTTTTCGACAACCGGCTATCCGGCAACATGGGCGTATCGTGCGCGACCTGTCATTCACCTGAGCATGGATTCTCCGACGGCAAAGCGCTTTCCGCAGGCTACCCGTCGACTGAGTATTTCCGCAATTCGCCGAGCTTGATCAACAGTGGCATGAAGAAGCGTTTCATGTGGGATGGCCGTCTGGCGGGCAACGACATGGGCACGCTGGTCCGCGACATGATCACCGAGGCGCACACCATGAATATGGACGGTCGCCTGATGCAGGAGCGGCTGACCCAGATCCCTGAGTATGTCGAGATGTGGAAGAAGTTCCGCAACGACGATATCAACGGAATGCGTGTGTTCAACGTCGTCGGCGAGTTCGTCAAGACCTTGCGGACCGAGAATGCCCCCTTCGACGCCTTCATCCAGGGCGACGAGAGCGCGATCTCGGCCGAAGCGCGCGCCGGTTTCGAACTGTTCAACGGCAAGGCCGCCTGCGTGCAATGCCACAACGGGCCCTTGGGTTCGGACGGCAAGCTGCACCGCACGGGTGTTCCGGAGCATCCGGACGTGCTCGAGAATCCGTTGCGCACGATCACGATGCTGCGCCATTACGCGACCAGTGGCATGCCCAACTACATGAATGCCCGGACCGACGTCGGCTCCTACGCGATCACCAAAGCGCCGGACGATATCGGCAAGTTCGCGACACCGAGTCTGCGAGATCTCAAGTACACCGCACCGTACATGCACAACGGAGTGTTCGGAACGCTGGAAGAGGTCGTGGATTTCTACAGCGCTGGAGGGGGCGAAGCTTCGGTGCTCCAAGCGCTGAACCTGACGCCACGCGAAAGCCGCGAGCTGATCGCCTTTCTGCTCACTCTGTCGGGTGATCCGGTCGTTGTCGATAAGCCCGAGTTGCCGGATATGCAGGTCCGGACCCTTGGCCAGAACCACTGAGGAGATTCATGATGAATACGAACAACAGGTTTCGGCTCGGTGTGCTGGCTATCGCGATCGGTGCTGGAATGACCATGGGTGCAGGCGTTGCGGTGTCGGAGTCCTATCCGCCACTCGGTCCTCTTCCACCGGTTCCCGTGCCGGTTGATAACCCAATGACGCCGGAGAAAGTCGAGCTTGGCAAGAAGCTGTTCTGGGACGCCCGACTGTCCGGCGACGGCTCCACGCCCTGTGTGGTCTGCCACTTGCCGCAACTCGGCTGGGGCGCGGGAACGGATATCTCGCGGGGTTACCCGGGGACCAAGCACTGGCGCCACTCGCAGACGATCTACAACAGCGCCTACTACAACAAACTGTTCTTCGACGGCAGCGTTACCAGTCTGGAAGCGCAAGCGCCCGCCGCGGCTGAAGGATCGGTTGCGGGCAATGGCGATACCGCGATGATGGAGATGCGTCTGCGCTTCATCCCCGAGTATGTCGAGGCGTTTCGAGAGGTTTACGGCGCTCTCTGGCCGCGCATGACCCAAGCGTACGGCGCGATCGCCGCCTATCAGCGCACGATAGTATCCGATGCCGAAAAGGTGCCCTTCGATCGCTGGAAAAATGGCGACGAAAAAGCGATGAGCGCAGAGGCCGCAAGGGGCTATGAATTGTTCAACGGCAAGGCGGCTTGCATTCAGTGTCATAACGGGCCCCTGGCCTCGGATCAGCGCTTCTACGCGACTGGAACGCCGCCGAATCCGGCTTTCGAGAACGACGTGCTTTTGCAGGTCACTCACCGTTGGCAGCAGTACCAGAAGGGTGTGCCGGAGGCGGTGTACCGCAATGCGGACCGCGATCACGGATTGTTCTACATCACCGCCAATCCGGCCGACAAAGGCAAGTTCCGTACCCCGAGTCTTCGCGAGCTGAAGTACACCGGTCCGTACATGCATGACGGCGTGTTCAAGACCCTGGCCGAGGTCGTCGACTTTTACGATGCCGGCGGCGGCGAGCATGAGAACAAGACCGACAAGCTGCGTCCGTTGAGTCTGAGCGATCAGGACAAGACAGATCTGCTGGCCTTCCTCGAGGCGCTGTCGATGACTGAGCCGCTATACCACGATGCACCCGAGCTGCCGGGCGGCTATCAGCCGCTGCCGGAACCGAAGAACTGAGGAGCGACATCATGACGATTCAAATTCATCCTGCGCACGATCACCATGAGGGTGGCGAACGGCTGTGCATGAGCCGGCGCAGTTTCCTGCTCGCCAGTGGGGCTCTGGTCACGCTTGCAGCGATTCCCGGTGTTGCGATGGCGACCGTACGCGCGCTACAGGCGACCTATCACGAGTTCAAGGTTGCCGAACTCGACAAGCTCAAGGTGGGTGAGCCGATCACGTTCAACTATCCCTATGACGATGTGCGCAACATGATCGTCAAGCTGGGCGTGCCGGCAGGCGGCGGCATTGGCGCGGACCGCGACATCGTCGCCTTCAACCAGCAGTGCCCCCACCAGGGTGGTCCGCTGGACGGTTCGTACAAGAAGGATCATCAGATCCTTGGACCGTGCCCACTACACCTGTCGACCTTCGACCTCACCCGGCACGGGATGATCGTATCGGGTCATGCCACAGAAAGTCTGCCGCAGATCGTGCTCGAGATTCGGGGCAACGACATCTTCGCCACCGGCGTGATGGGCCTGGTCTTCGGCTACAGCGCCAATCTCGCCGGTCGCAACGAGTAAGGAGAGCATCATGAGTGAACAGAAAACCCCGTCTGCCGGCACTTTCAGGGTGCAGCGCCGCGACCGATCGATCCTGCCGCCCAAGAGCGCCGATGTGCTTACCACCGCTTGCGACTACTGCACCGTCGCCTGCGGCTACAAGGTCTACCGCTGGCCGGTTGGCTCGGAAGGCGGCCGCGCGGCGGCCGACAACGCCTTCGATACCGACTTTCCGCACCAGGGCATGCTCGGTGCAGCATGGGTGAGCCCGGCTCAGCACAACATCGTGAGTCACAACGGTGAGCCTCATCATGTGGTGGTCGTGCCCGACAAGGACGCTACCGTGGTGAACAATGGTGGCAATCATTCGGTTCGCGGCGGCACGCTTGCGCAAAAGTGCTACAACCCGGAAAACCGTACCTCAGAGCGTCTGCGCTATCCGATGATCCGGGTGCGCGGGGTGCTGATGCCGGTTTCGTGGGACCTCGCCACCGAGGCCATGGCGGACATCTCGAAGTACATCATTGCAAAACACGGTGAGCATGCCTGGGCGATCAAGATGTACTCGTATCAGTACTTCGAGAACACCTACGCAATCACCAAGCTCGGCATGACCTCGATCGGCACGCCGTCGATCGCCCCGCACGACAAGCCGTCGAATACCAACGATGCGACCGGACTGGACGACGCAGGCATCGACTCCTTCTCATCGAGCTATCAGGACTGGGCTGACTGCGAGGTTGCCTTCCTCTCCGGGGTCGATCCTTACGAAACCAAGACCACGCTGTTCACCCAGTGGATGATGCCGGGCGACAAGAAGTTCATCTTTGTCACCCCGCACAACACCATGGGCGTCGCCTGGTCGCTGGCGCAGGGTCGCGGCATCTGGTTGCCGATCATCCCGGGCACCGATACCGTCCTGCATATGGCAATGGCTCGTATCGTCATCGAGAACAACTGGCAGGATCAGGCGTTCATCGACCAGTGGATCGCCAAGCAGTGGGAGGTTGATTCAGGCTACGGCAGAGGTACGCGCAATACCGGCTGGCAGTGGCGCACCACATGGGGCACTTGGCAGTCCGACTGGGAGGACTACAAGAAATGGATCCTGGACCAGGAGGAGTCGAAGCTGGATGTGGCTGCTCAGATCACCGGTCTGGACCCCAAGGACATTCGCAAGGCTGCGGAATGGGTTGCCAAGCCCAAAGCTGACGGTAGTCACCCAAAGACCAGTTTTATGCTTGAGAAGGGCAACTACTGGTCGAATAACTACATGAACACCACCTCGTTGGCGTCGTTGGCGTTGATCTGCGGTTCAGGCAACCGTCCTGGGCGGATGATCTCTCGCGGCGGCGGTCACCAGCGCGGCATGATGAGCGCAGGCGGCGGCTCGGGGTGGTTGTCTCCCGAAAAGTACCCGGGGCGGCGCAAGAAGAGCTTCAACCTCGATCGCTGGGTCATGAACGGTGAGGTCAAGTTCGCGTGGGTGTTCGGTACCACCTGGACCGCTGGCATGCTGGCGTCGCAGGCGCTGGCCGACAGCATCTTCGCGCAGACTCGTGGCAATCCGCACCAGATCTCTCAACTCGATCGCGCAGCGATCTTCGAGACCTTGAAGCAGCGAGTTGACTCGGGCGGTATGGTTTTGGTGGATTCGGACATCTATCCGGTCAAGCCGGTTGGTACCGACTTTGCCGACATCGTGCTGCCAGCGGCAACCTGGGGCGAAGAGGACTTTACCCGCTGTAACTCCGAGCGGCGACTGCGTCTCTACTCGAAGTTCTATGACGCGCCGGGCGATGCCAAGCCGGACTGGTGGGCGGTGCAGAAGTTCGCGCAGAAGATGGGTTTCGACAAGGATGGTTCCTACCACTGGAAGGACTCGAACGATATTTTCGAGGAGGCCGCGCGCTTCGGGCGCAACGGTGTGCTGAACTACGAGCCACTGGTTCAGAAGGCAAAACGGGAAGGCACCCGGGCACAAGACCTTCTGGGTACCTACGGTACGACTGGTATCCAGACTCCGATTCGTGTGAGGGACGGCGAACTGGTCGGCACGCCGCGGCTGCACGATCCACAGAACGACTGGGGCGACCCCGAGGACACTGCAAACCATCGCCGCTGGCTCTACGCCTTCAATACGCACAGCGGAAAGGCGATTCTGCTCAAGTCGCCGTGGAATTTCCCCGGATGGATCCAGTTCTACAAGGCTGCGCTTCCACGCAAGGAGAAAGGCGAGATCTGGGTGACCAATGGACGGGTGAACGAAACCTGGCAGTCAGGATTCGATGATGTGCGCA
>CAYTAY010000017.1:0-26922 GCA_964435845.1 uncultured Azoarcus sp. | reverse complement strand
GGATTCGATGATGTGCGCAAGCCTTACCTCGCGCAGCGCTGGCCGTATCCAATGATCATCATTCATCCGGACGACGCGAAACCCAAGGGCATCGAGTCGGGCGATTTCGTACAGGTCTACAACGACACGGTGTACGTCCAGATGGGCCAGCCGCAAGGGGTGCTCGACGACGACCTCAACTTCGACTCGCTGATGCGCGACGGGCATATCAAAACGACCGAGGGGCAGTTCGTGGCGGTGGCCATCGTTTCGGACGAAATGCGTCCGGGTGTGGCGATGGCGAACTTCAACTATCCGGATGCGCCAGCCAACTCGATTGTGCACGCGGTGCCGGACCCGGTGACCAACAACTACCGGTACAAGCTCGGTCGGGGTGTGCTGACCAAGATGGGCGAGTCGCCCTACAAGCACAACTTCACCGCGATGTCTCTCAAGCCGCGCAACGTGGCCTGATTGCGATCTCCCCGCCCCGCCGTCGAGCGGGGTGGGTTCTTAGTCAATTGAAATGGAGTCTTGCATGAAGAAACTCATTTTGTGTGCCGCGACCGTGGCGCTCTCGGCCGGTGTTGCCAATGCCGCCGACCCCATGGACTTGGCCAAGCAGGCGAACTGTCTGGCATGCCATAGCCTCGAGGCAAAGATGGTCGGCCCGTCCTTCAAGGAAGTCGCCGCCAAGCGCAAGGGCGAGGAAGGCGCCGAAGGCCTGTTGATGGAAAAGATCAAGAAGGGCGGAAGCGGCGTTTATGGTCCGGTACCGATGCCGCCCAATCCGATGATCAAGGATGACGACCTGCGAGCTATCGTGCAGTACGTCCTCTCGCTGTGAGAGAGGCAAGCGTCGGGATCAGTGAGACTCACGCTTTTCCGGCGCTTGTCACTCAGGCAATGGCGACGCAACTATGACAATCACCAAGAAAATGCCCAGTATTCTTGCCGAATCAGCAAGCACCGAGTGGTATAGCCCCCCTGCGCAGACTGTCCGTTCTCCTTCGATGAACGCATGCTCGATCAAACGATTTTGAACATCGCCGCGCGTCAGTGCCTTGATCGGGCAGTCGGTAAGAGTCGGCGTTGATGGTGAACTGCATCTTTGTCTCGGCAATGAGCAAGCCGTTTCGCCGAGAACCTTGATCCGAGGTGGAGAAAGCGACGGCGTCTTTGCTTCGAGCATTCGCGAGGCGCTCATGAGCAAACCGCGGGGTCATGGTTTCGCGGACACCAATACCTGTATCCTGCGTTTCATGTCGCGCACCGGTGGGTGATCGATGTCAATGTGCCCCAAGTTCAGGAAAGTAAAGTCGAGACCGTTGATCAGCATGCTTGCACTGCTGGTGCTTAGCCTGTTCGCTGCCGCTAATGCGGAGGAACTGCCTGAGATTGGTCTCAAGGGTGAGGTATCGCCTTACCTCGCCTTGCATCGTGACGATCTTGTCCGCTGGCAAGCGTGGAATGCAGACACCATTGCGCTTGCTGAAAGGTTGGGGCGACCGCTTTTCATCTCGAGCGGATACTTTGCGTGTCACTGGTGCCACGTGATGCAAGCAGAGTCGTTCAACGACATTCGGGTGGCGACGCTGCTCAACGAGCGTTTCATTCCGGTGAAGATCGACCGCGAGGTGGACATCGCCACCGACGAGTTGCTCATCCGTTTCATGCGCGAGCAAACCGGCATCGCGGGCTGGCCGCTTAACGTGATCACTTCACCTGACGCCCGTCCCTTGGCTGGAATGCTCTATGAACCGCCTGATACGGTGCTGGAAAAACTGAGTTCGATCGCTAGCGATTGGCCGGAACGGCTGGCCGCAAAGCTAGCGGACGGACTGCGCGAGAGCCGCGAAGCGAGTGACGCTGTGGCGCCCGCGCGTACAGAATTGTCCGAGGCCGAATGGGTAGCGGGGTTTGCAAGCGCATTCGTCGATGCCGCCCTTGCCGAGGCCGATGATCTGCAGGGTGGCTTCGGTGATCAGGCGCGCTTCCCTCATCCGCCGCGCCTGCGAGCGCTCCTTGGTTTCGCCGGGGAGTACCTTTGGGTCGAGGACTTCCTGCAGCTGACGCTTGACGCCATGGCCGGCAAGGGGTTGCGCGATCATGTCGAAGGCGGCTTCTTCCGCTACACCGTCGATCCGGACTGGGAGACGCCACATTTCGAGAAGATGCTCGACGACAATGCACAACTTGCAGAACTCTATCTGTTCGCGGCCGAGGTGTTGGACGATCCGCGCTGGCGGGAAGTGGCCTTCGATACACTGGATTTCATGATCGCGCGCCTCGCCAGAGCGGACGGCGGCTTCATGTCATCAGTGTCGGCGCTGGATGGCGACGGCAAGGAGGGGGGCGACGTGTTGTGGACGCCGGCGCAGCTCGGCCGCACGCTGCCGGCCGAACTCGTCCCGCTCGCAGCCAGCCGCTTCGGTTTGCACAGGCCGCCAAGGTTCGAAGCCGGCCATCTGCTGATCCCCCGGCGTACTCCCCAGGAGCTCGCCGCGCGGCTGGAACTGCCTGAAGACTTGGTAGAGGGGGAGCTGGCGCGTATGCAGCGAATCCTGCGCGAGACGCGAATGGAGTCTGAGGTCGTCCGGGACGACAAAGCGGTGATCGCGTGGAACGGCCTGGCCTTGCAGGCCCTTGCCCACGCGGCTCGCCTCGATCAGCGCTACCTGCAAGCTGGCGAGAGCCTGGCTGCTTTTCTGCAGCGCCAGGTCACCGACGACGGCGACTTGCCGAGAGCGATCGACGACGCCGGCAATATCCTTGGGTCAGGCACTCTCGAAGACTACGCATTTGTCGCCAACGGGCTGCTCGCGTGGCATCGCCTGACCGGAGACCCGCGGTCGCGGGACACGGGGCAACGCTTGTTCGAAGCGGCCTGGGAGCGGTTCCACGATGGCGAGCTATGGCAT
Source organism: uncultured Azoarcus sp. (assembly GCA_964435845.1). Classification (GTDB taxonomy): domain Bacteria; phylum Pseudomonadota; class Gammaproteobacteria; order Burkholderiales; family Rhodocyclaceae; genus Azoarcus_F. The sequence continues at coordinate 24,022 of CAYTAY010000017.1, read as the reverse complement.
CTGGAGCGGCGTCCGCTGCTGCGATACGGCGAAGGGCAGCGCGTGATCGCAGATCATTTCATGCCGTCATCGACTGCGAGTTTGCTGGCGATTGCGTACCTTCTAGATGAAGACGCGTCGAGCGCAGGACAGGGTCAACGCGCCAGCCTGACGCGCGCGCTGCGCGAGGTGGATTTTGCGAACGCGCTTTCGCAGGGCGCTGCAATCTCAGTGCTCTTCGGCTTTGGTTCAGTTCGCTAGGTCACTGTTCAGCAGAATATCGCCCCATCAACCGAAATGATTGACCACCGATCGCGTGAGCTGGGAGGCTCGTTCTTGGCCTGACCGGACGGTCGTGCACGACACCGCCTCGGTCTGCAATGAGATGGTTTTGAGGAATCTACGGCAATGCCGTATATTCTATCGGCGAGAACAGTTGCTGAAACCGCTATCTTCCAACGCTATGCCAGCGAAGTCTGATCAGCGCCCAGGCAAACCCCAACTAACCGAGGATTCCGGCTGAGCGGCAGTTGACTGCCGGCGTGGCTCTCTAACGATGAAGCTCGAGCTCCAGAGTCCGTCCGTCAATCAGTTCGAAGTGCCAGCGGCTTTCGCCCACCAGCCGTAACGATGACCCGATCCTGTTCGGCAATACAGCGCGCGCACGTACCCTCCACCCCTCGGGCGTCCACTCCAGCAATCGGAGCGCATCGAGCGTCTGTTCGGGTATCAGGATGAGATCACGCGAGCCGGCACGAACGACACGCCCCAATCCGAGTTCGGTGCTACCGATCGCATGGGTGCTGACGCCGCGATACTCCGCAAACAGCGTTGGCTGGTAGCCCTCGAACCGATACAGCCGCAGGATGCCACCGATATGTGGGGTAGCCACAAGCGCTACGTCCAACCGTCCGTCACCGTCGAAATCGCCCACATCCAAGGGGTTGAGCCAGCGGTTGCGCCGGCCGATGAACGCGGTTGCGGCGAGCCGGTCGATCCGTTCGTCGACGATGCCGAATATGGCAAGCGCAGCGCCCATTTCGGCGTCGCTCTCCACGACGAGCATCTCGTCCCGGCCATCACCATCCAGATCGGTCAGCCTTACCGTGAGATCCTCGAACACCCGATTCTGCGGTAGTTCAAAGCGCAGGCGTGTTCCATCGCGGATCTCGGCAACCAGAGTGGCTGCCTCCAGGCGATCGCCAAGAACATCGTGCGGGTAACGATCTGTCGGATCTGCAAGCCATGCTCGGACGATATCTTGCGACCCGGTAGCTGGCTCGCTGTGAGGCAACAGATCAGCGGGCAAATCAACGGTGCTGCTCACCATCGTCGGCGCCTCGACCTCCCGCAACATCAGTCGCTCCTGATTCGCCTCGGCGGACTGCGCGTAAAAAATCATCGGGGCAATCACGACGAGCAACCGGGCCAGCCATGCGCGCTTCGGAGGTGCGCGACCGGTCTGAAACTGCGCTCTCGAACAAAGCAGGGTCGAGCGAACTGTTCGGCGAATCATCACGGCCGCTCCACATTCAGTTTGCGCATTCGCGAGCGCAACGTGCTCGGTGACAGGCCGAGCGCGCGCGCGGCGCCCTGCCTACCCTCGATGACCCAGCCATGGCGCTCCAGGGTTGCGAGGATGTGATCGCGCACGACCCTGTGCAACGCATTGGAGCCTTCGCCCGAGCTCACAATCGCGCAACCAGTTGTTCTGATACGTCGCTGCTGCGCAAGCAGTGCAGACAGATTCAGTACGCCTTCGCGCGCGAGAATCGCAGCGCGTTGCATCAGGTTTTGCAATTCGCGCACATTGCCTGGCCAGTCGTGTGATTCGAGTGCTTCGATATCCCGCGGAGCGAGCGTGAGCTTTTGGTCGGCCTTGACGTTCTGACGCCGAAGAAACGCCTCGGCCAGCGGCGCGATGTCCTTCTTGCGCGCGCGCAGCGGCGGCACCTGAATCGGGAATATGTTGAGGCGGTAAAACAGATCTTCACGGAACAGGCGTTCGCCGATCATGCTCACGAGATCACGATTCGTCGCCGCGATGATGCGCACGTCTGTCTCGATCGATTGCCCACCACCAACGCGTTCGAACACGCCTCCCTGGAGTACGCGCAACAGCTTTGCCTGCGCCGCAAGTGATAACTCGCCGATCTCGTCCAGGAACAGCGTGCCACCGTCAGCAAGCTCAAACCGCCCGGCGCGCCGGGCGATCGCACCAGAAAAGGCGCCACGCTCATGGCCGAACAGTTCGCTCTCCAACAGTTCGGCCGGGATCGCCGCACAATTGATGCGAACAAAGGGTCGAGCACTGCGCTCGCTGCGACGATGAATGGCCGCTGCCACCAGCTCCTTGCCTGTCCCGGTCTCACCCGTCAGCAGGACGCTCAAGTCGGATGGGGCGATAAGATCGATCGCCTCGATCACGGTGCGAATCTCCGCGCTGTTGCCGATGATCTCATCGGGCCGTGATATCGGACCAGCCTTGGGAGCGCAACACGAGCGACCAGAGGCGCCGCCACTGCCAATTCCCGACCCGCCCGCAGCTCGTTGCAGGGTAACGAGAAGCAGGGGTCGGTCAGCCCGGTCGATGCGCGTCGCTTCGGCCAGGACCGGTATCAGACGACCCGTCGCATGCCGACATTCGATTGGCATCGAGTATCGGGTTTCGCCGTCTCGAGCACGACGCACAAACCGCTCGAAGGCATCGAAATCATTAGAATGCAGCGATCGGGGCGAGGACGCGAGCAGCTGCTCGCCAGAGTAACCAAGCAGCGCACACACCGCTGAGTTGGCGTTCTCCACCCGGTCGCCAAACAGATCCAGAATCAGCATCGCTTCGGGCAAGTTGCCATAGATCTTTTCGTAGAAGCCATTCTCCGGAGGGAGAGGGCCAGACACCCCGCATTCCTGTTCCGCTTCTTCGATGTACATCATGGTTTCGCTCCCTGGTCACGCAATCAGCGCGTGTGCCCTCATACATTCAGGTGAAGCATCGAGCCCTCGTCCTCCTCCGAGTCTCCGGTGGCTCGGCCACTGAACGCCCGGAATACATCGGGTGGAAGCAGAATCGCCGACCCGCTCAGCCTGCCATCGGCTCATCGGGCCGGATCGACTGGCTCACAATTCCTTGGTCGATTGAGGCGCTGGAAACTTACGCACAGGTTCGCCTGGGACTGGTTAGTCGCCGGCCCACGGGTCAGTGCAAACCCACGCCCGATCGTGGCGCCCACGACCCATCGTGGTGGCAATAGCCCGTCGCCAGTTTTCGCATCCATGACATCGGCCGTTATCGTATTGATTTATAAAGAGTTCACTCAAGCTTCTGGTTCACTGCCTCACTTGGCACTCCTTTTGCAAACCCTTGATTTGCGCCAAGCGCGAAAACCAAAAAATCAAGGAGGAGTTCCATGCAAATATTTCCCGGAAGCAAAAGGACGTTGGCCTGCGCGATCACACTGGCACTGGGCCTGAGCGCTACGCCATCGGCGTCGTGGGCGCAGGATGCATCCATCGATGTACTGCGCGCGCAGATGCAGCAACTGCAATCACGCCTCGACCAACTCGAAGCCGATCAGCGGACGACCACCGAGGACATCCAGAAGCGCGTGGTCACCAGCGGCGATCTGCCGCGAAGCTACAAGCTGCCGGGCACGAACACCTCGGTGCAGTTCGGTGGCTACCTCAAACTCGATCTCATCTATGATCGCGATCAGGATCAGGGGGACACGCTGTTCGACCGCGGCATCACGCAGGGCAAGTCGAACGACCCGACCTTCCGCCTGCACGCTCGACAGTCACGACTGTTCGTCCGAACGCTGACACCGACCGACTGGGGAGATCTGCGCACTCACCTGGAGGTCGATTTCTTCGGCGCCGGCGGCAACGAGATTTTCTCGAATTCACGCAATTTCCGTATCCGCCATGCCTACGGTGAGGTTGGGGGTCTGCTCGCGGGTCAGACCTGGTCGAACTTCATGCACTTCGCAGCCTATCCATCCACCGTGGACTTTAACGGCCCTGTCGGCGTTTCTTTCATCCGCCAGGCGCAGTTGCGTTACACCTTCCCGCTCGGACCGGGCAAGCTCGCACTGGCACTCGAGAACCCGGAGGCCACGGGTTTTCTCGACTCGCGCGACACAGCACCGGACGTGACGGCCCGATACGCCTGGTCCGGCGAGCGCGCCACGGTCGAAACCGGGGCAGTGCTCAGGCGGCTGACCTACGACGGACCCAACGGTGACGACAGCGAGTTTGGCTACGGCCTGATGCTGGCCGGCAACTACCGCATCACCGACGCGACCAAGCTCATGGGAGGAGTCGTTTGGGGCGACGGAATCGGACGCTACCTGTTCATCGCGAACGGCGCGGCAGATGGGTCAAGCGGAATCGGTTCAGCCTACCTCACCGCAGACGGCAAGCTGAAGACGATCAAGGCGCGGGGATTCAACGTCGCGCTGGAGCAAAAGTGGTCGCCGAAGCTCACGTCGTCTGTATCCTACGGACAGGTTCGGGGAGACCGTCCTTCCAGCCTGTTTCCAACCTCGACCGAGCGTCTCCAGACGATCCATCTGAGCAACTTCTACAAACCCTTCGCCCCCCTGACCCTCGGTTTTGAGATATCGCGCGCCGAGCAGAAGCTACGCAACGGTGACGCGGAAAGCGCGTTGCGGTTGCAGACCTCCGTTCAATACGACTTCTGATCGTTCTTTCCCCTGGAAAAACGCAAGCCCCGCACTATCCGCACGACGGGCAGTTCGGGGCTTCGTCCTTGGCAGCCCCGGACTCCGTGTCGCCGATTGTGTTCGCAAGCGAGATAACTGTAAGGGCCACCCGTCCGGGCCGACCAATGATCAACAAGTGCGCACTTGTGAAACCCGCAAGAACTGACTCTTCCGTCGATCAAGGAGACCCATCATGAAAACCTCGACTCACAATGCGCTTTCCGCCTTGACCATCGCACTGGTCATTGGCATGTCCGGCACCAGCATGGCTGGGGGCAGCGAAACCCAGCACAGCGTTTATGACCTCGCCGCACAGCACAATGCACAGCCTCGTGCTCCGGCGAGTGCGCGCACCTCACTCACGGCAGACGACGATGGCTGGCCGGTGAATACGCGGCACAGCGTGTACCACCTCGCCGCCCAGCAGCAACGCCAAGCCGGACCCCCCACGCGCAGCGGCGTCGTGCAGCGGGCTGCCCCTGACGATGCCTGGCCCGTAAACACCCGCCACACCGTTTACCACCTCGCGGACCAACTCAACCGCCAGCGCGCCGCCGAAAAGGCCGCCGCCGCAGTGGCGTCCAAGCCGACAGTCGGCCCGCAGTCGTCACTGAATACAGAAACGCGCTTCAGCGTCTACGACCAGGGCGAAGCATGACCCACTCGACGACCCGCCTCCCGATACCGGTCGTGACTATCGACCGGCAAGGGGCGGGTCGCTTGCACCCGAACTCCGGTTAGACACCCATGAAAACGAACGCTATGCCGAACGCTCTACGAAACGTGCTGCTATTCCAGGGAGGCGGAGCGCTTGGTGCCTACCAGGCCGGCGTCTTTGAAGCCCTGGATCGCTCGGGACTCGCGCCCGCCTGGACGGTTGGTACCTCCATCGGCGCCATCAACGCGGCGCTGATCGCCGGCAACCAACCTCACCGGCGTCTCGAACATCTCTCCGAGTTCTGGGCACGCGTTGGTCAGCGCTGGGCCGGCTTCGACATCCTGCCGTCCGCCCTATTTACCCCATTCGAAGACTTGCCCGGACTGATGCAATCGGCAACAACGATGGCATTCGGCATACCGCACTTCTTTCGCCCACGCTGGCCGGGACCCTTCGCGTTCGGGCTACCTGCCGATCCGACGCAGGCAAGTTTCTACGACGTCTGCACGCTGCGCACCACGCTGCTCGAACTGGTGGACTTCGATTACCTCGCGCATGGCGACACACGGCTGTCCGTGGGTGCGGTCGACATCGAAACCGCAGAAATCGTCTACTTCGACTCTCGCGATACCCGCCTGAACGTCGAGCACATTCTTGCAAGCTGTGCGCTGCCTCCCGCTTTCGCACCAGTCGAGATCGATGGGCGCCACTACTGGGATGGCGGTATCCACTCGAACACGCCGCTGGAACGGATTCTGCGCGATGCACCGCGGCTCGATTCATTGTGTTTTCTGGCGACCCTATGGCCCTCCCGGGATACGGTGCCGAACAATATCTCCGACGTTCTCAGGCGTGCCAAGGAGATTCGCTTCGCCAGCCGGGTCAAGACCTGCATTGGACTGGAGCAGGAATTGCACCGGCTGCGCCACTATCTGGCAGACCTTGCAGACCGATTGCCCGAGGACGAAAAGTGCCGTCCAGAGATATCGGAGATGCTGAGCTACGGCTGTCGCAGCGTATTTCATCTGGTACGGCTTCAGGCGCCCAAGCTGCAGCATGAAAGGCAGGATAAGGACATCGATTTCGCACCGGAGCGCGTCGGCCTGCGATGGTCTGCGGGTTGTCAGGACGCCCTTCGGGCCCTTGCCGATCAGGCCTGGACGAAGCCGATCGGGTTCGACACCGGCATTGTGATTCACGACTACGCAAATGACGCACCAAGCCCGGTTTCAGCCCGCTGGACATCGGGCTGACCCAAGCCAGGAGGCGCACAAAGCGCCGCTCCGTCCAGACCTCTATCGAGGGAGGACTTAGCCATGGCACACGCTAATATCGCACGTACCCGTCTGCCTGATCGCCTTCTACCGCTCTTGCTTGCGCTGACGTTGATCGCTCTGATGGCGCCGACCACAACGTCACACGCCGCGGCGCCGGACGGCACCCGCTCCATCGACACACCCTATTCGTTCGCAGACCTGCAGGCACGGTTGTAGCGTGCGATCGAGGCGAACGACATGGTAGTGGTTGCAGATGGCACCATACCTTGCGGGCCCCCGCGTGCGAAAATCTCCGGATAAGGACACAAAAGGGTGTAAGGGTTCGGGTTGGTGTTCGACGAATGATTAACCGGCAACGTGGATGTTGATCGGTGCAGACATTCGATAACGCAAGTGAAAGGAGAACACCATGAACACCCAACTTCGCACAGCAGTCTCCATCATCGCCCTTGGTCTTTTCGCCGGCGCCTCAGGCTCGGCACTGGCCGGTTCGCTGGAGACGCAGTTCAGCATCTACGACCGTTCAGCACAGGTCAACCGGGTGCAGGCTCAAGCCGGCTCGGCGGGTCCGAGCCATGTTCCCGGCCTGCAGGTGGTCTCGGCCTGGCCGACTGAATCGCAGTTCAGCGTCTATCACCTGGCGTCACTGCGCAGCGACGCGCCGGTCGCTCAGGCCGGGCGTGCCGGTCCGGCCTCGATCGGAAGCGGGTTCTCCGGTGGTGGGGTCTCCGAGACCATGTACAGCATCTACGATCTGTCCGGTCGCCTGTGATCAACTCGCCGGTTGGCCTCTGTTAAAAGCTGCGTGCGGGCTCCTTCGGCCTGTGCGCAGCTTCCGCTCTGTGGGGCAGGTGGTTCGCCCCACCGCGCGAAATCTGATCTTGGTCCACGAGCACAGGCTCGATGCGCTCCGTTTTCTCGACTGGTCGCTGTACACTTGGCAGATGCGCGCGCTGGAGCCTACGCTTCAACGGTAGACTGAGGTTTTTGGCTGGCCGGTGCTCCCATCGCATGGCCGCCGTCGATTGATGTCGTCTGCGGCTGTCTCGCGTGTGCGGGCCGTGCCCGCCATCAGGTCTGTGCCCCGCATTGCAAACCTTTCCCGTGGGCTTGATCAGCCCCTATCAGTGAAGGAGTACTACGATGAAAGCCGAATACCAGATGACGCTGCCCCCGCAAACCCTTGCCACCGCGCCGCCGGCCGCGCGTGCGCTGCTGGAAAAGGCGAGGGAGCGCTTGGGGTTCGTTCCGAACATGTACGAGGTCATGGCCAACTCCCCCGGCGTGTTCGACACCTATCTCGAAGGCTACGCCGCGTTTCGAAACGACTCGGGCTTTACACCGCCCGAGCAGGAGGTAGTCTTCCTTGTCATCAGTGTGGAGAATGGTTGCGATTACTGTGTTTCTGCCCACTCGATGCTGGCCGAGAGGCAGTCGAAACTCGATCCGGCGGTCACCGAGTCGATCCGCAACGGCGAGCCGATCAGCGATGCGAAGCTTGCCGAGCTTGCCCGTTTCACGCGGTCGATGGTGACGACGCGGGGGCTCCCGTCGCGTGCCGACGTGGAAGCGTTTCTTGCCGCGGGCTATCAGGAGCGACACATCCTCGAGATCGTGTTGGCGATTGCGGTCAAGACCCTCAGCAACTACTCCAATCATCTGTTCCATACGCCCCTTGACGGGATTTTCGAAGGTCATCGCTGGACGGATTGATTTAGCCCGAACTGAGCGTCCTCGCGACTCGTGCGCAGTATTCGTGAGGATTGCTCGAGCACCTTGGGGCGATCGATTGGCGGCAGCGCGACCTGGCCGAGGATTACCCGTGGACGCGCTGCGACTCAGATGACCCGGATAGTGCTTCCGCAATGTTCAAGCTTGCCGTCGGCCGTGAGGAGAATGAGTGGCTCACTCATCGACTGGGCCACCAGCAAGCGATGCGCGGGAAACGCGCCTTTCCGCAGCTGGCGGTGTTGGTCACTGTCGCGAACGCTATACTCCACCGATGAGCGACATCATAATCGTCAGACAGCATAGCCTCGGACTCGGCAAGGTCAGAGTGGCCGCCGAGCGCGTTGCGACCGACCTGCAGGCCGAGTTTGCTCTCGTCTACGCCTGGCGGGATAGGAATCTGCTGGCTCTCGAACGGCCGGGCGTGACTGCGCAGTTGCGGCTGACGAGGGACGAGGTGGCGCTATGGGTGCGCCTCGGCGTCTTTTACCTGCCTTTCCGTGGAGCGCTCGAACGAGAGATTCACGAGTATTTCGACCGTGAATTCGAGCCCCGACTCGGCGAGTCTGGCACGAGCTCTGCCGCGTTCAGGGTGGCTGAGCGCATGGCACGGAGGCCGTAGGGGATTTGGCGGCGATGGCAAGCTCCGGAAAGGGGAGAGGGTAATGGCAGTGGAGAAGATGTCGGCGGTTGATACCGCCTGGTTACGCATGGACCGCCCGTCGAATCTGATGCAGATCGTTGGCGTGATGATGTTTGACGGCGCACTCGACGAGGTTCAACTACGCGCTGCCATCGAGCAAAGGATGCTCGGATACGTGCGGTTTCGCCAGATCGTGCGCGAGCAGGGCGGGGCCTTCGTATGGGTGGATGATCCCGACTTCGATATCGACCATCATCTGCGCCGGGTCGTGCTGCCGGGTGCGGCGGGCAAGGTTGAACTGGAGAGTTTCGTCGCTGATCTCGCGAGCACACCGCTCAATCCCGCTCGCCCGCTGTGGGAGATGCATCTGGTGGATACCGCGATGGGTGGCCAGGCGCTCGTGACCCGTATTCACCACAGCATCGCCGACGGCATCGCGCTGGTCGGTGTGCTGTTGTCCATGGCCGACGATTCACCCGTGCGACCGCCCCGTTCAGCCAGGAAGACGGTCGGCGATGACGAGGAACATGACTCTTTCTGGCTGGCGTTGTGGCGCCCGGCGACTGACGCCATGCTCAATGCCATCCAGATGTCCGCCGGCCTGTGGGTCAAGTATGTCGATTTCGTCACCAACCCGATGAAAGCCCTGGAGTACACGCGCCTGGGCAGTGCGATGTTCGGCGAGGCAGGCAAGCTGGCGCTGATGGCGAGTGACTCGCAGACCCGGTTCAAGGGCAAGCCCGGGACCAGCAAGCGGGTCGCGTGGTCGACGCCGATCCCGTTGCCTGAAGTCAAGGCGACCGGGCGTGTGCTCGGCTGTTCGGTCAACGATATGCTTCTTTCATCGGTTGCAGGGGTGATGCGTGCTTATCTGGTAGACAAGGGGGATCCGGTGGAAGGGGTCGAAATACGCGCACTGGTGCCAGTCAACCTGCGTCGGCCAGAAGACCAGGGGCGTCTGGGCAACCGTTTTGGCCTGGTCGCGCTCGAACTGCCGGTCGGCATCGAGAATCCGCTCGCGAGGCTGTATGCGACCCGTGACCGGATGCTGGCATTGAAGGATTCGCTGCAGGCGCCGCTGACACTGTCGATACTCGGCGCGGTCGGGATGGCCCCCAAATTCGCGCAGTCGAAGATTCTCGACATGCTGGCCAGCAAGGCGACCGCGGTGATGACCAATGTTCCCGGGCCACAGCAGCCGCTTTATGTCGCTGGGGCGCGTCTGGTCGAGCCGCTTTTCTGGGTGCCGCAGTCCGGCGACATCGGCGTGGGTGTGTCGATTCTGTCCTACGACAATCGGGTTCAGTTTGGGCTGATCACCGACAAGGGTATGGTGCCTGATCCGGAAAATATCGTTGCCGGCTTTGCGAGCGAATTCGAGAAGCTGATGTTGCTGGTGCTGATGGAGCCCTGGACGCGCCTCGCCGACCCGCAGGCAGTCGAGGCAGCGCTTCGCGGCTAGTCGTCCATTTCCGCTTTGGCAGCCTCGATGTCCAGGCATTCCATGGCATCGGCAGGCGTACACGCCACCGCTTCGGCCCAGAGCTTTTCGGCTTCCCTGACCCGTGACTTGCCGAACATCATGACGAGGCCGTTCGCGCACTCGGTGCGGGCGATGGCCGAATCCGGGTTCAGTTCGAGTGCGCGGCGAAAGTGCTTCTCTCCCGCGTCCTTCCTGGCGCCGTAGGTCAAACCGCCTACAAGGCTGCCGACCTTGTCGATGATCTCTGCGTGCCAGGTGCCAAGGGCAATGTGGGCGTCGGCATGGTTCGGCTCCAGTTCCAGTGCCCGCTCCAGGCTGGCCTTGATCTTGCCGCCCAGCCCTTCGGCCAGCGCCTTGGCGATTGAGATGCCCTGGCTGTAGCGACCCAGCGCATAGGCGTGGAAATACCAGGCATTGAGATCGTCGGGCTGCATGCTCTGACGCTCTTCGCAGCGGGTGACCACTTCCTGGAACAATGCGAGCTTGCGCGTGGTGTCCGGTTCCAGGTAGTTGGCATGAATCATGGTCGCTTTGTCGGCTGCGCCGACTGCGGCACCGCCTGCTTTCAGTCCGAGACTGACGGCCTGTTCGAAATCGCCGGCGTGGTACGCTCGCCAAGCGCTCTGCGCCTTGCTATCGGCCGGCCAGGGCTCGCAGTCGCCACGATGGAGTCGGGGCCAGTTTTTCTTGAGTGCGGTGCCGGCGTACTGAAAGGCCGAGGCGTCGCAGGGGAAGGCAGGCCAGTGGGTTGTCATACGGTCTCCTCGTTCTATGGGGCGTCTATGTACGCCGTCGAGAGTCTTTCCAGCAGCCGCCGGGCTTCACCCTGCAGATAAGGCGCGGCCAGTGACATGACCTGATAGACGCCACGACCGATGTCCGGCTCGCCACGCGGATTGCGTGCATGCTCATAGGACAGCCAGAAGGTGGCCACCAGGGTCATGTTGGTTGCCAGCGCGGGGATCTCTGACGGTGAGGCGGTGAGGGCGCCGGAGGTGGCCAGGCCGCGACAAACACTGACGGCTCTGTTCTGTTTCTGGGCCAGAATGCGTTGGAAATGCGTCTCGACCCGGCGGTTGCGGGTCAGCAGGTCATTGATGTCGCGATACAGAAAGCGATGTTTCCAGATCGTCTCGAACAGCAGGTGCAGAAAGAGCCAGACGTCTTCCGTTTCATGGGTCGGCTGGCTGGGCGCGCTCAGCAGGGCGCCAATGTCGCGCTCGTAGTCGGCGAACAAGGCATCGACGATCTCGTCCTTGTTGTGGAAGTGGTAGTAGAGGTTGCCGGGGCTGATGTTCATCTCGTCGGCGATCACGGTCGTTGTAACGTTTGGTTCGCCAAAATCATTGAACAGGCGCAAAGCGTTCTCGAGGATCCGCTCGCGTGTGCGTCGCCGCGGTTTGCCTTCCATGCGCGCTCTCCCGGTCAAGATGCCGTTGCGTCAGAGTACATCAGCTGGCGCTGCCATGCAGCGAAAGCCAGGACTGCAACTCGTCAAGGGCATGATCGAGCGCTTGTGTCGTTTGCGTCATGGCGGATGCCGACCCGGCGGAGGGGCGCCCGAGCAGGCTGCGCCGGTGATCCTTAAGGACCGAGAGATCGAGAGACAGGCCGTGCCGGCGCAGAACCGGCATCAGCTCATGGCGGCGCCGGTACAGATCCTGTCGGGTCCGCTGGTAAGCGTGTTCGCACAGGTGGCGGCGGTCGCGATAGCTGAAGACGTTGGTGAAGAACATTTCGCCATCGTCCCGGGTGGGCTCGAAGAGCAGCACGTCGGCGTTGGGGAACTGATGTCGATAGCGTTTCATGCCGACCCGCATGCGGGAGTGGATGATCGCGCGGAAAGTCTGCGAGAGCACGACCGGCAGTCCACCGTCGTTGAGATGGCGTGGGTGTGGTGCATTGCGCCGTGCGGCCAACTCGGCATCGAACGGCACCAGCGGGTTGATGCAGAAAAGAAGGTCCGTGCCGGCGCGCAGGGCGACCGAGGCATGCAGGGTCTTGATCAGGGCGCCATCGACATAGTGCCGGCCATTGATCTCGACCGGTGGGAACAGGCCCGGCAGCGCAGCACTGGCCTGCACTGCGGTCGAGATCGGTACGTCGTCATGACCGGCACTGCCAAAGGCGACGGATTCGCCAGAGTCGAGTGATGTGGCGATGAGAAACAGCTGCCCCCGCAGTTTGCGAAAGTCGTTGGTCCGCCCCTGGCCGGTGAACAGCTGGCGCAGCAGTTGGTCGATCCCGCGATTGTCGAACAGCCCGGTGGGAATCGCATGCGAGAGCTGCTGGAAAGACTCGAACAGCCCATGTTGAAGCGGGTCGCGCAGCCAGGTCAGTGCCGAGCGGCCAGCCAGCTGCGGCAGGCTGAGCAGGCGATCGTAGTATTCGCGAAACGCCGGGCGAAGCAGCACGTTCGGGTCGAAAACCGTAGCGTCGTCATCAAGCAGGATGTGCGCCAGCTTTTCTGGGGAAATGCCGTTGGCCAGTGCGGCTGCGATGAAACTGCCGGAACTGACGCCGACGAAGCACTCGGCACCGGTCATCGTCAGGCCGTCAATGGCTTCTTCCAGCGCGGTGCAGGCTCCGACTTCATAGATGCCGCCAAGCGGACCCCCGCCGGCCAGGGCTATGCCTATGCGCGACAATCGTCTTCCTCCTGCTTGGTAATGGATGCCCGGTCATGGCCGGGCATCTCCACTAATCGACTACTACGGCTGGCCAGGACGACCGCATGCCGCCGGCGAGCCGGCGGCATGGCTGCTCAGTCACGAAGCAGTTGTCGGACCAGCAGCGGCATCAGCAGCGGCTGGGGTGGCCGCGGCGCTTTTGGGTTTGGCCGGCTTGCGTGCTGGTGCTGCCTTGGCCACGACCGGCTTTGCCGCCGCTCGTGGAGCGGGCTTTGCAGCCGGCTGGGACTCGTCCTGCGCTTCGGTCAGTTGCTGGACGACGGCGGTCAACTCCGAAACGCGCTTGGAAAGCTTGTCGATATCCTTTTTCGTCGGCACGCCCAAGCTGCCCAGTGCCTTCGCGACCCGATCCTCGAAAACGTTCTCGAGGCGATCCCAAGTGCCCACCGCCTTGCCGGTGACGAGCGCGACTTTCTCGTCCGCCGCCTTGCGGGTTTTCTTCTGGATGCTTTCACCTTCCTTGACCAGAGCGTCGAAGACCTTGGTGCCTTCTTCCTGTGTCTTGGCAAAAGCGCCCAATCCCGCCAGCCAGATCTGATGAGCGGATTCCTTGATGGTTTCGGCCAGTTGGTTCTCTGATAAGGCCTTGAATTTCTTTGTCATGATCGACTCCTCGTGTGGTGGTTCCCAGTGACGAAGCGCTCTTCGTCCTTGGGACCAGTTTAGGTCAGGCGATTAGAGGAGGCACACTAATTTTCTAGTGGATGTCCTCTAGAAAATTTTTAGTGGATGTCCTCTAGAATGATGCCAATCAAAACGCGATGAAGATTGGGAGGAGACTGCGATGCAATACTTTGTCACCGGGGCGACCGGGTTCATTGGGCGGCGGCTGGTCGCCAAACTGCTCGAGCGCGAAGGAAGCACGGTCTTCTTTCTTGCCCGAGAGAGCGAGCGGGAGCGGCTCGATGATCTCCATGCCTTCTGGGGTTGCGGTCACGCCCGGGTGAAAGCGGTGTTCGGCGATCTGACCGAGTCGATGCTCGGGGTGTCTGCGGCCGAGCGCAAAAAACTCGGGAAAAGGACCACGCATTTTTTCCATCTGGCCGCAATCTACGATTTGTCCGCCGATGCCGAGAGCCAGTTGCGCGTCAATGTCGAAGGCACACGCAATACGGTTCGCTTTGCCGAGGCGATTGGCGCCAGTCGTTTTCATCTTTTCAGCTCGATTGCCTCGGCCGGCCTTTTCGAAGGCCTGTTCCGCGAGGACATGTTCGAGGAGGCGGAGGGGCTGGAGCATCCGTATTTCCGGACCAAACATGATTCGGAAGGGATCGTCCGCCGCGAGTGCAGCATTCCCTGGCGAATCTATCGGCCGGCCATCGTGGTGGGTGACTCGCAGACCGGTGAGATGGACAAGATCGACGGCCCTTACTACTTTTTCAAGCTGATCCAGAAGATGCGCAAAATGCTCCCGTCGTGGATGCCGACCATTGGCATCGAGGGCGGTCGCATCAATGTCGTACCGGTCGATTTCGTCGTCAATGCAGTCGATCACATCGCCCACCTCGAAGGCGAGGACGGCAACTGCTTCCACCTCGTCGACCCGCGCCCGATGCGTGTCGGCGATCTGCTCAACACTTTCGCGCGTGCAGCGCATGCGCCCGAAATGACCATGCGGGTCAACGCGGCGCTGCTCGGGTTCATTCCGCGCCACATGCGCAAGGCACTGCTGGCACTGACACCGGTGCGTCGCATTCGCCAAGCGGTGATGACGGACCTCGGTCTGCCAGACGACATGTTCCAGTTCGTCAATTACCCGACCCGTTTCGATTGCCGCGAAACGACACGGGTACTCAAGGAAACCGGCATCGCAGTGCCGCCGCTCGATAGCTATGCCTGGCGCCTGTGGGATTACTGGGAGCGGCATCTGGACCCCGATCTGTTCATAGACCGCAGCTTGCGTGCCCAGGTCGAAGGCAAGGTCGTACTCATCACCGGCGCTTCTTCGGGGATTGGCAAGGCGTTGGCGCGCAAGCTTGCCGAAGTTGGTGCAACCGTGGTCACGATCGCCCGTGACAGGGCGCAACTCGATGCGGTCGTCGCCGAGTTCGCCGCCGATGGTCTGACCCTGCACAACTACGTCGGCGACCTCGCGGATATGGCTGATGCGGAAGCGGTCACTGCCAGGGTGATTGAAGATCACGGCGCGGTGGATGTTCTCGTGAACAACGCCGGGCGATCGATCCGCCGGGCGATCGAGAACTCCTACGACCGCTTCCATGATTTCGAACGCACCATGCAGCTCAATTACTTCGGGGCACTCCGAGTGACCATGGGGGTGCTGCCGAAGATGTCCGAGCGCAAGCAGGGCCACATCATCAACATCTCGTCGATTGGCGTGCTCACCAACGCGCCACGCTTCTCGGCCTATGTCGCTTCGAAATCCGCCCTCGATGCCTGGACGCGCTGTGCCGCCTCGGAATACGCCGATCGTGGCGTGCATTTCACGACCATCAACATGCCGCTGGTCAAGACGCCGATGATTGCGCCGACCAAGCTCTACGATCAGGTGCCGACACTGACACCCGAAGAGGCTGCCGATCTGATTTGCAATGCCATCGTGCACAAGCCGGTGCGCGTAGCGACACGCCTGGGCGTCACTGGTCAGATCCTGCATTCGGTCAGCCCGCGCGTGGCGCAAATCCTCATGAATACCACCTTCCGCATGTTCCCGGACTCTGGCGCTTCACAGCACAAGGAGCCCAGTTCCCTGTCGTCGATGCCGTCAGCTGATCAGGTCGCGTTCCAGCAGTTCATGCGCGGGATCCATTTCTGAGCGCAACACCTCGTTGTTTCGTGCCGGCGCCCTGGCAACGCCGGCACGGCTCACAATGGCTCGGCACAGAGCTCGGTCAGGAGTGCCGCGGTGCGCCCGGAAAAGAGCATCGCCAGATGTCCGATGCCGGCCAGTTCGACATCCCGCGCTTCGGGCAGCCGCTGGTTGTCCTGCGGCATCACGAAGTTGTCGTGGGTCGTGCGCACCGAAACGAAGGGAACCCCGACCGGCAAGGCCGCAAGGTCCCGCAGCCATGGCGAGCCTGGCTCCATTTCGCGCGCATTGCGGCCGACGCCGATGCGTGCCAGTTCGCTGCCCTGATGCGGCGAGGCCAGGGTGATCAGCCGTTCGACCCGGGCGGCGCCATGGCGTGACAGATAGGCTCGTGACACCAGCCCCCCCATGCTGTGGGCGATCAGCGTCACCTGCTGCATACCGGTGGCGGCGATGACGGATTCGATCCGATCATGCAGTTGCGGCATCAGATCGTCCACACTGGCGTAGGGTGGAACCAGGCTGATACTGGCAACGTTGTAACCGGCCGCCTCGAGCCGCCGGCGCAGGAACCACCAAACTCCGCGGCTGCATCCGTAACCATGAACCAGAATCACCGTGCGGCGTCCCGGTACCAGCCTGTCCGCCGGCATCCACAACCGCTCGAAGGGCAGGAGGATGATGAAGCAGATGATGAAGGCGAGGTACTCGCCGGTCACCATGCGCAGGTAGCGCCAGAACGACAGTCTCGGCGCGGGTGAAGGAAACGCCCGGGCGAAACCCCAGGTCACCGCGATGATTCCGAGTCGCAGCGCGAGCAGGGCTCCGATGGCTGCGAGCAGGGCTGCGCCCAACGGCAGGCCGAAGAAGTGACGGCCGAGGCTGACGTAGATCACAAGCTCGACCAGCAGCAGAAACAACAGGGTCAGAGGTACCATCGTCGTCACAGCGTCGCGGGTTGCGGGCTGCCGGTCAAGCGTGCGGCCAGCGTGGTCACGTTTCGCGCAACCAGTCCGTAGATCGAAAGTTGCGGGTTGGCGCCGATGCTGGTCGGGAACAGGGAACCGTCGAGCACCGACAGGTTGTCGAGATGGAAGTGTCGGCCATGGCTGTCGGTGAGCCCGCGCTGCGGCGTGTCGGCCATGGCGCAACCGCCCATCACGTGGGCGCTGACAACGCGGCAGAGCAGGGGTGCCAGTCGCAAAGAGGCGATGCCTTGGCGGGCATCCGCCCAGTTCGTCCAACCCGGCGCGGCTTCGTGAACCGCAGTCACCCAGCGGGCGCCGGCGGCAAACTGAATCTCGGCCATCGACAGGAGGGCGCGACGTGCTCCATTCCAGATCGGGTCGTTGAGGGGGTAGTCGAGCACTGGGGAGCCGTCGTCGCGCAGACGCACCCGACCGCCCCGGCTGTCCGGGTGAAAACCGTCGCGCAGCAGCGCGAGGCTGGTCTGACAGTGGCTGAACTGCTCCATCATGCGGCGGTGGTTCTCCCCCCAGCCCTGCAGAGTGGTCGCGAAAAGTACCGGGTGCAGCGGCGCGACTTCCAGCTTGTAGCCAAGCGGGCCATCGATGGGCTGGTTGTCGAGGAAATGATCGGAATAGACCGACTGCGGCGCGCCCGCATGAGCGCGAACCGGTTCGTCGAACAGGGCCGAGGAGATCACGGTCGGGTGCAGGAAAGTTCGTGCGCCGGTCAATCCGCTGGGGTCCGGTGCCTTGCTGCGCAACAGCAGGGCGGGTGTATTGATCGCGCCGCCGGCGAGGATGAAGTGGCGGGCACGCAGGTTGAGGCGGGCGTTGCCCGCGTGCAGGCCGTCGGGCGCAAGCGCCTGTGCCTCGAGGCGATCTACACGCCGACCATTGAACACGAGCCGCTCGGCGCGCAGGTGCGAGTAGAGCGCCGCGCCCTTGCTCAGGGCCGCAGGCAGCGTGGTCAGCAGCATCGACTGTTTTGCATTGGTCGGACAACCCATGCCGCAATAGCCGAGATCCCAGCAGCCCCTGACGTTGCGACGTATCGGGCTTGTCGCAATGCCAAGCCTGGCGGCGCCGGTGGCCAGTAGGCTGTTGTTGGCATTGGGTGCCGTCGGCCAGCTGTCGATGTGCAGGCGTGCCTCCATGGCGGAGAACCACGGAGCCAGTTCTTCGACCGTCAGATCACGCAAGCCGTAGGCGGTTTGCCACCACTGCAGCGTAGCCGGTGGAGTGCGGAAGCTGCTCGTCCAGTTGACCGTGGTCGAACCCCCTACGCAGCGCCCCTGCAGGACGTTGATTGCCTTGTCGGCGGTCTTGCGTGCCGCCGACTCCTGATAGAGCGCGGGATAGGCTTCGCTCTCGCGCATGTGGAAATCACGGGTGGTACGCAGCGGTCCTTCCTCGACGATGACGACGGTCAAGCCGGCGTTCGCGAGTGTCTCGGCGCTCACCCCGCCGCCAGCGCCGCTGCCGACGATGACGACGTCGGCTTCGACCTCGAGCGTACCGCTCAGTGTCGAGGCATCGATGTGGCGCCAGCCGGCGGCCAGGCCTTCTCGGAAAGGGTCGTTGATCATTCTGGAAACCTCAGTTGGACGTGTTCGAGTGCGCGCCAGGCGCGCAATCGGGCACGTGGCGGACTCACCCATTGGATGACCGTCGTTGAAGTTGCGTATCCCAAGCTGTGTAAGCCATTCAAGGTCATGGAGAGCGATCAACCGAGGTTTCCAGGATCACGGCATCTCCGGCGGGCCGGGGTAGCCGATGGCCGGCCAACTCTCGGGGGTGGCATACCAGGCGCCAAAAATCAGGTTATGGAGCGCGGCATAACCCGATTTGAGCAGATCGAAGCGACTGTGTCGCCAGGATTCCAGAAAGCGGCCGATCGCCTCGGGGCTGGCCTGCGGCCAGTCTGCCCATACGCCGGCAGCGAGGATGCGGGTCGGGGCGAACGAGAGCAGATCGAACAACTGGCCGATTTCCTTTTGGGTGGGCAGTGCGAGTCCAGCGATTGCGGTTTCGACGCTGGCGACGGTCCGGGCGATCGCTGCCGAGCTCTGTTCCTGGCCGATGGCGCCAGCGAGCATCACGGGCACGATCGCCGCGAGGACCGCACGGCGACGGCGTTCAGCCGGTGGCCGTGCGCAACCGGCGGTGCCAAGCAGCAGCCCGCCGGCAAGACCGGTCTTCAGGAACTGGCGCCGCGTGATCATCGCAACAGCACCTTCAGGAGGCGATCGAACACCGCGCCATAGGGCGGATCGAACAGGCGCATCGCATTGAAGCGTGACTGGTAGAAGACCGGTTTGAGTTTCGAGAAAGTGTCGAATCCGGCCTGGCCGTGGTAATGCCCCATGCCGCTTGGACCGACGCCACCGAAGGGCAGTTCATCCTGGGCGATGTGGATAATGGTGTCGTTGACCGTCACGCCACCGGCAATGGTTCCGTCGAGCACCTGCCTGATTCGGTGCTTGTCGCGATCGAAGAGATAAAGCGCCAGCGGTCGGTCGTGTCGGTTGATGTAGGCGAGCGCCTCGTCCAAGCTCTGATAGGTGAGCACCGGCAACAGCGGGCCGAAGATTTCTTCCTGCATCACCTGCATCTCGTCGCGCGGATTCACGATCAGCGTCGGTGGCAGGCGGCGCGTCTGCGGGTTCCGGCTCTCGCTGAGCGGGATGATCTCGGCCCCCAGTTTGCGGGCATCCTCGAGCAGGCCTTCGAGGCGTTGCCAGTGCCGATCATTGAACACCGCCGTGTAGTCGGGGTTGCTTGCAAGGTCGGGGTAGCGTCTGGCGACAAGGCGACGGGCCGTCTGGATGAAGTCCTGCAACTGGCCTGCGGGCAGCAGGACGTAGTCCGGGGCGATGCAGGTCTGACCCGCGTTCAAGCACTTGCCGGCGAGAATACGGGCCGCCGCCGCCGCGACTGGATAATCCGGCGCCACCAGCGCAGGCGACTTGCCTCCGAGCTCGAGGGTGACCGGCGTCAGATTGGCCGCCGCTGCCTTCATCACGTGGCGGCCGACCGCAGTCGAGCCGGTAAATAGCAGATGGTCGAAAGGCAGGGCTGCAAATGCCGCAGCCAGCGGTTGGTCGCCACCGACGACGGCCACTTCGTCTTGGCTGAAATAGCGCCCAGCCAGATCCGCCAGCGCAGCGGCGGTCGCCGGGGTGAACTCGG
The DNA here is from genome assembly GCA_964435845.1 of uncultured Azoarcus sp. Lineage (GTDB taxonomy): Bacteria > Pseudomonadota > Gammaproteobacteria > Burkholderiales > Rhodocyclaceae > Azoarcus_F. Next base: position 3,913 of record CAYTAY010000017.1, on the reverse strand, counting down.
ACATCTTGAGCAGGGCCCGGTTGCCGGCTGCAAAGGCAGCGGTCAGTGGCCCTGCCGCAAGGTAGATCGGATAGTTCCATGGCGTGATGATGCCGACGCAACCGAGCGGCTGTGGCCGCAACTCGGCGCGCCCGGGTTGGAACCACAGGGATACCGGCCGGCGACGCGGGGCCATCCAACGACGCAGATGCCGACGAGCGTGGCGGATGCCCTCGAGCGCGGGGAAGAACTCCAGCAGGCGGGTCTCCTGCTGCGAGCGATGGCCGAAATCGGCGGCGACCGCATCGGCAAGCTGAGCGCGATGATCCTGGAGCAGAGCCTCGAGCGCATCGAGCCTGCGCCGACGCTCGGTCAGCGCCGGCATCATCTCGCTGCGGCTGGCCGCGTGGGTGCGGTCGAACGCCGCCTGCAGCGTTTGCGGGGTCATGATCAGGCTGGATTGGTCGGGCATCGGAGTTCACCTGGTTCGAGGGGGCGCACTGGGAGCATTCGTCACGCCGGCTTGCAGGCCCAGTTTAGCTGGAGGGGGTAGGGCGCGGTAGGCGATTGCCTCTAAACTGCGGCAGGCGGTTTCCAGGATAATGCCTCTATGAGCCAACACGATCACGATGACCCCGACCGTGCGGCCTGTGCCGCCGAGCTGGTGAAATTTCTCAATGAAGCCCGGCAGTGGCGGCGTGCCGCCGCCGAGAATCCGGTGATTGGCACCCGCCGACAGCGCCTGCGCGCGTTCCAGTCTGCGAGACTGGCCATTACCCATGCCGATCTGCTGGCGAAAGCCGACTCGAGGCAGGCGGCCGAGTTCTTCCTGAGCGACCTCTACGGCCCCAAGGATCTCAGCGATCGTGATGCCGAGGTAGAGCGCATTTTGCCGATGATGACCTCGATGTTGCCGGTGTCCGGACTGCGTACCCTGTTGCTCGCGGTCGAAGTCGACGCCCTCTCGGAGCGTCTGGATGCGGCGATGGTTCGCGTCCTCGGGAGCAAGCTCGACAACGAACTCGGCGAAGCCGATTACGCGTCAGCCTACCGGGAGGTCGGCGAGCGTCAGACGCGCTTTGAGCAGATCCGCCTGATCGGCGAAACCGGCGCAGCGCTGGATGCAGTGGCGAGAAAGCCGTTGCTGCGCGGCCTGCTGAAAATGATGCGCGGTCCGGCGCAAGCGGCTGGGCTCGGAGAGCTGCACTCCTTTCTATTCCGAGGCTTCGAGGCATTTCGCGGCCTGCGCGATACTGAAGCGTTTCTCGATGCGATCGTCACCCGCGAAGGCGCGCTGGCGCTGGCGCTCTTTGACGGTGCCGGGACGTTGACCCTGGAAACCCCGGTTGATCGCTCTCCATGACCTTGAATGCCTTGCAGAGCCAGGGATGCGCGCCTTCGATGACGGTCACTCGCTGCGTGAGTGTCGCGCTGCGGTTCAGGCGGCGTGCGGGGTGTGCAATCCGGCACCTTGCTTGCCCACTCGGCTCGCGACGATGGCTCAAGTCCGGCAGGCTGCTGGCGGCGGGCAACGAGATCGCCAGTTCCATCGCGCTCGGGTGCGCCAGGGCGGGTATCCCATTCCTGGACCGAAGTCCTCGAGAGCAGTGTCAGCCGTCGCCAGGGTGGGTCATCGCCATCGGGTCGATCCAGCGGTCGAACTGCTCGGCGCTGACATGGCCGAGGGCGAGTGCGGCTTCGCGCAGCGTCGAGCCGTCCTTGTGGGCTTTCTTGGCGATCTCGGCGGCCTTGTCGTAGCCGATGTGGCGGTTCAACGCGGTGACCAGCATCAGGTTGCGGGCGAGGTTGTCGCGGATGCGTGGCAGGTTGGGCGCGATGCCGCGGGCGCAGTGCAGGTCGAAGGAGCGCGCGGCGTCGCCCAGCAGGCGGATGCTCTCGAGCACCGCGTGCGCGATTACCGGTTTGTAGACATTGAGCTGGAAGTTGCCCTGGCTGCCGGCGAAGGCGACCGTGGCGTCGTTGCCGAACACCCGGGTGCACACCATGGTCAGTGCCTCGGCCTGGGTGGGGTTGACCTTGCCGGGCATGATCGAGCTGCCGGGTTCGTTTTCCGGGATGAACAACTCGCCGATGCCGGTGCGTGGCCCGCTCGCGAGCCAGCGCACGTCGTTGGCGATCTTGAGCAGCGCACCGGCCAGCGTGCGCAGGGCGGCGCTGAAGCTCACCAGCGCGTCATGGGCGGCCAGCGCCGCAAAGCGATTCGTCGCGACGCGGAACGGGTGGCCGGTCTCGCCGGCGATGAAATGCGCGCAGCGCTCGCCGAAGCGCGGATGGGCGTTCAGGCCGGTGCCGACCGCGGTGGCGCCGATGGCCAGTTCGTGCAGGGCAGTCTGTGCGGCCTCGATGGCATCGAGCGCGAAATCGATCTGCGCTACCCAGCTGCCGATCTCCTGGCCCAGCGTGACCGGGGTGGCATCCATCAGATGGGTTCGGCCGGACTTGACCACGTTGGCGTATGTGCGTGACCTGTTAGCCAGCGTCGTGCGAAGCTCCATTACCGGGGGTAGCAGCTCGCGATGCAGGGCGAGCACCACCGCGACATGCATCGCGGTCGGGAAGGTGTCGTTCGACGATTGTCCGCAATTGACGTCGTCGTTCGGGTGGACGGGCTGCTTGCTGCCTCGCGGCTGGCCTGCGAGCTCGTTGGCGCGGTTGGCGATCACCTCGTTGGCGTTCATGTTCGACTGCGTGCCGCTGCCGGTCTGGAACACCACCAGCGGGAAATGCGCGTCCAGATCGCCGGCGAAGACCTCCTCGGCGGCGCGGACGATGAGTGCGGATTTTGCAGCGCTGAGATCTCCAAGTTCCGCATTGGCCAGTGCCGCCGCCTTCTTCAGCACGCCGAAGGCGTGCACGATGGACGAAGGCATGCGAAAACGCTCGCGCCCGATGTCGAAGTTGGTGATCGAGCGTTGGGTCTGCGCGCCCCAGTAGCGATCGGCCGGTACCGCGATCTCGCCGAAGCTGTCGGTTTCGATTCGTGTGTCCATGCTTTCATTGTAGGAGTCGAAACACGGTTTGCAGGCAACGGCCGAAAAAAAGCGCGACCCGAGGGGCGCGCGAACTAGCCTCACGGGCTGGGAGAGAGTCGGTCAGTAGCGCCGAGCCATGGTGTCGAGCGGCACCGGTTTGATCCTGCTGGCGTGGCCGGCGGGTCCCGAAAGCTTCGAAGCGGGCCTGGCGACGACGCGCGCGGCTGGCTGGCATGCGCAGGGTATCGAGAGCGTTTGCCTGTCACTCGACCCCGAGGCCGATTGCTGTGTACGGCGGATCCTCGGTGGGCAGCACGTGGTGGTGGACCATGTGCAGCGTCTGCCCGAACGCCTCCCCGGATTGTTTGCAAGTTTGACCTCTTGATCCCGGCCGTTCCTGCCGTCGAACTTGCGGAAGGGTCGGAGCCTCCTTAAGCTGCATGTTGGCGTCAGTCCCGACGACTCATTCGGCAGTGGAAGCAATTAGATGATCAAGAAGGTCCTCGGCGCCTTGGTGCTGTTGCTGGTTTGCGTGTCACCCCTCCTCTCGTGGGCGGAGATGGCGTCGCCCGCTGCGTTGCAGGCGGTGCCGACCCTGGACGAACTCGAGGCCCGCAGGAAGACGGTCGAGTCGGCGGGTGGCCTGACCGATGAGCAGAGGCGGCGTCTGCTCGAAACCTATGACCAGGCCCTTGGCTATCACCGGCAGCTTCAGCAGACCCAGGCCGAAGCCGAGGCGCTACGCAACCTGCTGCATGTCGCGCCTGATCGCACACTTCGTCTGCGCGAGCAGGCGCAGCAGCCGTCGGAGCCTTATGCGCTTGCACCCGAGGGCGAATCCAGCCTGGAAGTGCTCGCAACGCTCATCGCCGCTCGAGAAACCTGGCTGGCCGAGGCCAGGGAGAACGTGCGTTCGGCCGAGGGCGAACTCGCGCGGCTGA
>CAYTAY010000016.1:6963-27058 GCA_964435845.1 uncultured Azoarcus sp. | reverse complement strand
CACCGCGACCGCGTTGTTGCTGATGAACTCGGTCGCGACCGAGGTGAGCAGGATGACCAGCGCCAGCATCATCCACGGCGACAGCCCGCCGCCGGCGCCCACCAGCCCGCTGGCCAGCAGGTCGGCGAGGCCGGATTCGCGCATCGCGATGCTGACCGCGATCATGCCGAAGATCAGGATGATGATCGGCCATTCGATCGCCTTGTAGGCCTCGTCGGAGCGGATGCAGCCGGTTGCGATAACGACCGCGGCGCCGATCATGGCCAGCCCCTCGATGGGCATGACTCTGAATGCGGCGAGCAGCATGACGCCTGCGATGGTGGCTAGTGCAATCGGTGCCTTGGCAGAGCGGTTGGCCGGGGCACGACCTTCGGTGATCGCGAACAGGTCGCCATTGTCGCAGAAGCGCTTGATCTGCGCCGGCGTACCCTCGACCAGCAGCACGTCGCCGAACTGCAACTGAAAGTCGTCGCCGATCTCCTGGATCGAGGCGTTGCGCCGATGCACCGCGATGAGATGGATACCATAGCGCGCGGCCAGGTCGAGGTCGCGAATCGGTCGCTGCACATAGCGCGAGGTCTGGCCGACGATGGCCTCGACCATGACCACGCCGCGCCGGCGCAGGGTCTCGAGATCATGGCCGTCGGACGCCCGGGCCTGCAAACCCACGAGATCGGTGCTGCGCAGATCCATCATCGCGTGACTCTGGGTATGCACGATCACCCGGTCACCGACCCGCAACGTGGTGTCCGGCGCTGGCGCCGTGATTTCGTCGTCGCCGCGAAAGAGCTTGAGCACCTTGATGGTGCCATTGGACAGCCGAGCATCCTTCAGGGTCTTGCCCGCGAGGCGCGAGCCCCCGGGCACGAAGAGCTCGGTCATGAACAGGCGGTCACCGCTGCCGGTGAACTGCTGGGTCAGCGTCTCACGCACCGGCAGAAGGCGCGGTGCCAGCCAGTACATCAGGCCGCAGCCGAGGAGTGCCAGGACGATCGCCGGCGCACTGATCTCGAACATGTAGAACGGTGCGAGCCCCATGTCGCGCGCGACACCATCGACCAGGATGTTGGTGGAAGTGCCGACCATGGTGATCAGGCCGCCGAGAATCGTCGCGTAGGAAAGGGGTATCAGCAGCCGCGACGGTGCGATGCCATGGCGCGAGGCGATCGCGATGACTGCGGGAATCATCACCATGACCACCGGGGTGTTGTTGATGAAGGGCGACACCAGCACGCCGACTGCAAGCAAGGCCAGCAGCAGGCGTCGCTCGCTGTGACCAGCGACCGCCCCAAGCCACTCGCCGAGCCGGTCTACGCAGCCGGTGCGGCTCAGGGCGCCGCTGATGATGAATAGGCAGGCGACCGTGATCGGGGCGCTGTTACTGAAGACACCCAGAACCTGGCCCGGTGTCAGCAACCCGAGTCCGAGCAGCGCGGCCACCGCGATCATGACCGCTACATCCGGTTTCAGCCACTCGCGGACAAAGGCTGTGAACAGTCCTATGAGGACAGCCCCGACAATGAGCGAATGCAGGTTTTCCGGTAAGGCGAGCATGCTGAGCACGGCCAGAGTAAGGTGAGACAAGCACAGTAGCGGAACGGCAACGAACCACAAAAGAATGAAGACTCACTTGTTTATTCCCTGAGAAGCATAAACAGCCGCAATTCGACGTCGAGAGCGGCCGCCTGACCGCACAACCCCATGCGACTGATGCCAAACCGGGCTGGCGGTGCGAGAATCACGTCTGGATCAACACCGGCCCCTGTCATGAACGCCGACACTCTCGCACCGATCGCCGCCGTGGTTTACAAGCCCACCGACCACGTGGAACCGCTGTTGTTGCGCGTGGCGATCACGCTTCGCGAGCGTGGATTGAGGGTCGGCGGCGTACTGCAGCACGACATGGCCACCATCGCGGACGACCCCTGCGCAATGGAGCTCGAGGATTTGCACAGCGGCGAGAAGTTCGCACTGTCGCAGGAGCTCGGCAGCGGCTCGGAGGCCTGCCGGCTCGACCCGGCCTCGCTGGCCCACGCGGCGGTCGCGATTCGACGCGCGCTCGATGACGGCGTCGAACTGGTGATGTTCAACAAGTTCGGTGCGCAGGAGGCCGGCGGCGCCGGTCTGCGCGACGAGATGGGGCTGGCCGTGGTCTCCGGCGTGCCCATGCTCACTGCGGTCGGCGAGCGTTTCCTCGACGAATGGGAAGCCTTCACCGGCGGCGAAGCGGTCTTGCTGAAGCCGGATAGCGCCAGCGTCATGGCCTGGTGCGACCAGGCGCTCGGCAAGTGATGCCGCAAGCGGCCACGGCAACGTCCACCTCAGCGGCCTGCCGTCCGGGTTGCGGCGCCTGCTGCATCGCACCTTCGATCTCCAGCGCGCTGCCGGGCATGCCCGCAGGCAAACCTGCAGATCTGCCCTGCCTGCAGCTCACTGCGGATTTGCGCTGTGCCATTTTCGGGCGAGCAGAGCGGCCCGCCTGCTGCAGCGGGCTGCAGCCGTCGCCGCAGATGTGCGGTGACAGTCGCGAGCACGCACTGCACTGGCTCGGCGAACTCGAGGTAGCTAGCGCACCGCAATGCCCGTCAAATCTGTCCCGGGATTCGACATGATCATCTACCTTCACGGCTTCCGCTCCGCTCCGGCCTCAATCAAGTCAACCGCGCTGCGCCAACACATGACCGCCCTCGGACTGGGAGACGCATTCTGGTGCGAACAGTTGCCAGTTTCGCCCCGCGATGCGATCGTACTCATCGAGGCGGCAATCGCATCCGCACGACACAAGGCCAGTGCGCCGCCGCCCACGCTGGTCGGCAGTTCGCTCGGTGGCTACTATGCCACCTGGCTCGCCGAGCGTCACGACTTGCCCGCGGTGCTGGTGAACCCGGCAGTGGTCGCGCCATTGGCGCTCGAAGCCTGGGTCGGCCTGCAGACCAATCTCTACACCGGCGAGACCTTCGACTTCACCCATGAACACATCGCACAACTACGCGCACTCGAGGTGACACGAATCACCCGGCCGGAGCGCTACTGGTTGCTGGTCGAGACCGGCGACGAGTTGCTGGATTATCGCGCCGCGGTACGCAAATACACCGGTGCGCACCAGACCGTGCTGGACGGTGGCGACCACGGTTTTTCGCGCTGGCACGACTATCTCGACGAAGTAGTGGCCTTCGCCGGCCTGGCGCAGCCGAAATGAGTTCCGTCGGCTTCGACGCGACACGCTTCAAGGCGCTAGAGCGCGCCGGCTTCAACCGCATTGCGGCGCGTTACGCCGATGGCGCCCCGCTACGCCAGCGCCTCGCAGACACGCTCCTCGACGCAGCCTCGCTGACCCCTGGCATGCGGGTGCTCGACCTTGCCAGCGGCCCAGCGCTGCTCGCCCATGACGCCGCCCGGCGGGTTGCACCGGGCGGCTGGGTGGTCGCGAGCGATATCGCCGAAGGCATGCTGATGGAAGCCCGCTCGCGGATCGCCGTGCAAGGCGCAGACTGTAGCAGTTGCATGTCTTATCTGGCCGCCGACGCCGAACACCTGTGCGTCGCGCCGGCCGCATTCGACCGCGTGCTCGCCGGCTTGGCGCTGTTCATCTTTCCGCATCCGGAAAAGGCCCTCGCCGAGATCCGCCGCGCGCTCAGGCCGGGCGGACACATCGTACTTTCGGTATGGGCTGGTCGTGAGGCGGTGCCACTCCTCAGCCGAGCGCAGGACTGCATCGCGCGCTTGCTGCCACCGCCCAAGGTGGTACGGCCTTCGGTGTTCCGCTTTGGCGCACCGGAGGAACTGACGCGGGCATTGCGAGCAGCCGGTTTCGACTCGGTGCGAATCGATACCTGCGATTTCGAGTGTGAGTTCGATGATGCTGCAGCCTACTGGCAAGCCTTTCTCGACCTCGCCGGGGGCGTGGCAGAGGCCCTTTCTCGGCTACCCGAGGCGACCCGCGACGCGTTGCGCGACGCGGTGGCCGATGACCTCGTAGCTCACCGCCGGCAATCAGGCGGATATAAAGTACCCGCACGAGCGTTGATCGCCTGCGCGCGGGCCTGAACGCACCCGCTCAGTTTCCCTTGCCGTCGGAGCTGCCTTCCTTGGTGGCCGATTCGGCGCGCTTCCTCGCGGCACGCTCCAGCGTCGACTCGCTGTCGTCGCCCACCGGCTTGTCCCCATCATCCCGCTTGCCAGCCTCGGTGTCGGTGGCTTTGCCTTTTCCCTCCGTTTCCGGCTTGGCAGGCTGCCCGGCCTCATTGGCAGGCTTGCCGCCCCGGGCGGGATCGGCTGCCTGTTCGCCGGCCGCGGGCTCCGGGGTGCCTGCGACTTGTTCGGCGCCCGGCCTGTCCCCGGCTTCGCTCACGCAAACCGGCGGCTCATCAGTCTTGCCCGCAGTGGTTTTCGCCTCGGGTTTGTCACCTGCAACCGGCGCGGGGTCGCCTTTTTTGGTGTCGCGCGACGCAACCGCTTCGGCGGGCGTGTCCCCTGGGGCAGCCTTGGCGGTACCGTCCGTAATCGCCTTGCGCTCATTCGAGGCCTCGCCCTCGAGCAGCATCGCACTGACCCGCTCCTTGAAGAGCTCGCGCGCCGAACCCTCGGAGAGCCTCTCGTAGCCCGCCGACAAGTGCTCGAACAAGGTCTTGCAGGAACCTGCCATGTCCACGAACAGTGTTGCGGTCTTGTCGAAATGCGTCTCGACTTCCTTCTTGTACTCGGCGATCTCTTCCTTGTGACGACTGACTTCAGTCTCGAGCTCGGTGACCCGCTCCTTCGAACCGCCGGTCGACCGCCCGATAAAGAACCCCGCCACCGCTCCGACGACCACCGCCGCGATCGCAATAATCCACATCGTTTCCATTTACCCCCCCTACGAACAGGTTGAAAATCAGCGCTTTCCGCTCATTCGCGTTGAAAGCGCATTGCACCGAACGCTGCCTTGCCACTGTCTCCGGCCGCGCTCTTGTCGTGATAAGCGAAGCCCGCTGTCCGAACAAAGCCTGCGCAAGCCTCTCCGAGTTCTCTCTATCTTGATGCAGGCGAAACCCTCGCGTTGCAACTCCGCTATGCGCACCCCCCTTGAAGGCAACATGGTCACGCTTTCGTAGATCTTTCCCGGCTCGAGGCCGATCTGCTCGCGCGTAATATCGCACAGCTTGAGCTTCATGCCTTGGATCTACCTCAAGAAATTGAGGCGGCTGACGCTGTTCTCGCGCCGCTCGGCCATCTCCTCATCTTCGACGAAAAATGCGTTCTCAAGCTTGTCGTCGGCGAGAAACCGGATACCGTGGGCGACGAAAACAATACTTTTGTCATAGCCCACGAGTTCGTTCTGGTCGTGAACGACCAGGTTGTTGATGCTGGTCAGCATCGCACTGAAGCGGCGCGGCATGGAGCAGGCCAGCGGCCAACACCACGGCATCGACACCGCAATCGGCGCGAGAAAAACCGGGGACGAAGATCATCGGTCATTGCCTCTCTCCTGGGTGAGCGGTTTGCAATCGTCTTCGCGACGCTTTGGCCGAAAGTATACGCGGATTGCATCTTCACCGCTGCGCAGCCGCGGGGCCGCCAGTAACCGGTGAAGCGCCTGCGAATGCAGTGCCGCACACGACCCTCGTGCGCACCATCGGGGCGGCACAGCACTTTCGCACTCGCCTGTTAAACTGTGTGGCTTGATTCGCTACGGTGGCACGATGTACGTATTTTTTGAAGAAAGTGGCGCCTTCAAGGCGGGCAGCATCCTCGCCGACAACGACGCGACACTGCAGGTCGAAACCACTCACGGCAAGCGCGTGAAGATCAAGGCCAACCACGTGCTGCTGCGCTTCAGGGAGCCTTCGCCCGGTGAGCTGGTCGACCGTGCCGAAGCCATCGCCGAAGAACTCGACGTGGACTTCCTGTGGGAGGTGTGCAGCGATGCGGAGTTCGGGTTCGAAGACCTCGCCGGCGAGTACTTCGGTCGCACGCCATCCGCTATCGAGGCGGCCGGGCTGTTGCTGCGGCTGCACGCTGCGCCGATCCACTTTCACCGCAAGGGCCGGGGTCGCTTCCGCAAGGCGCCGGAAAACATCCTCCACGCCGCACTGTCCGGACTCGAGAAAAAGCGCCAGCAGGCCGAAACCATAGAGCGCTATCGCAGCGAACTGCTGGCTGGCAGGGTTCCACCTGAAATCAGCGCCATGCTGCCGCAACTGCTGTATCGCCCGGATCGCAACCGCCTGGAAAGCAAGGCCCTCGAGGCCGCCTGCGTCGATGCCGGCCTGTCGGCGGCGCGACTGTTGTTGAACTGTGGCGCGCTGGCCTCTACGCACGAGTTCCACTACAACCGCTTTCTCTTCGAATATTTCGCCGACGGAACCGGTTTTCCGAGTTTCGACGCACCCGGCTCTGCCGACGATCTGCCGCTCGCGGACGTGCGTGCATTCTCGATCGACGACGCCACCACCACCGAGATCGACGATGCCTTCTCGATCACCCCGCGCGAAGCGGGCGGCTGGCGGATCGGCATCCACATCGCCGCGCCGGCTCTGGGTTTCGCCCGCGGCTCCAAGCTCGACGCTATCGCTCGCCAGCGCCTCTCCACTGTCTACATGCCGGGCAACAAGATCACGATGCTGCCCCACGAAGTAGTCGAGCAGTTCACCCTCGCCGAAGGCCGAACCTGCCCGGTGGTATCGCTTTATCTGGACGTTACGCCGGCACTGGCGATCATTGGTCATGAGAGCCGTGCCGAACGGGTGCCGATCGTTGCCAACCTGCGTCACCACGACATCGAGCCGGTGTTCAATGAGCAGACGATAGAGCAAGGTATCCCCGATTTCGCCTGGAAACAGGAGCTCATGCTGCTTTGGGATCTCACGACCGTACTCGAAGCCGGCCGCGGCAAGCCGGGCGCCAATCAAAACCAGATCGACTACAGTTTTTATGTCGATTGGCACACGCGCACCGAGGACGGGCCCGGTTATGTCACCATCAGCCGTCGACAGCGCGGCTCGCCACTGGACAAACTGGTGTCCGAGCTGATGATTCTCGCCAATTCGACCTGGGGCAAGATGCTCGATCAGGCCGGCATACCGGGACTGTATCGTGTCCAGAACGGCGGCAAGGTGCGCATGAGCACGCGCGCGGAACCGCATGACGCGCTGGGCGTCGATTGCTATGCGTGGTCGAGTTCGCCCCTGCGCCGCTATGTGGATCTGGTGAATCAGTGGCAGATCGTCTCAGTGTTGTCCCAGTCGGAACCGGCTTTCGCACCCAAGTCACCCGACCTGTTCTCCGCGATGCGCGACTTCGAGTTGACCTACGCCGCCTATGCGGAATTCCAGCGCGGCATGGAACGCTACTGGTGCCTGCGCTGGCTGCGCCAGAAGGGCAAGCCCGAGGTGCAAGCCAGGGTCTTGCGCGATAACGTGGTTCGCCTGGAGGACATCCCGCTGGTACTGAAGGTCTCGTCGCTGCCACCGCAACTGCCCGACAGTCGCGTCAGGCTCGCCCTCGAAGACAGCGATCTGCTCGATGTCGTCGCCGAGTTGCGTTATGTTGCGACGGTCTCCGAACCCGACGTGATCCCGGAAGATACACAGAGCCATCAGAACTGAACCTGCAACGATGAGCGAGCGCGCCCTGACCTTCGGCTTACAGCGCCCTGCCGGCGATTTCGCCGAGTTGGGTGCGTTGTTCGGAAACCGTCGGCTGCAACTCGCCATTGCATTCTCGGTCCTGCTGCACCTGCTGTTGCTGAGCGTGCATTTCACGCCTCCGGCACCGGAGCCGGAAACCCGACCGAGCCGCTCGCTCGACGTCATTCTGGTCAGCGCCCGCCACGAGCGCCCGCCTGCGGAGGCCGATGCCATCGCACAGGCCAACCTCGAAGGCGGCGGCACAGTCGAGCAGGATGTCCGCCCCACCACACCGGTTCCGCCCCTGCAAGCGCGCCAGGACGGTGACGCGCTGATCGACGCCAGTGCCGCACGCCCGGAACCCGCCCCGGCGCCGCAGGAAGTCATCACCCGGGCCGAACCGGTCGAACGCCCGGCCGCCCGGGTCACACCGGAACGACGCCAGCCCGAGCCGCAGCCGGAGCGCCCCCAGCCGACCGCATCCGGGCTCGACCTGATGAACAGCATCGCGGCGGTGGCGCGGATGGAGGCTCAGATCGACCGCTCGCTCAACGAGTATGCCAAGCGCCCCCGCACCCAATACCTCGGCGCGCGCGCGCGCGAGCACCGTTTTGCGCAATACCTCGAGGACTGGCGGCTCAAGATCGAGCGTGTCGGCACGCTCAATTACCCTGAGGCTGCGCGCGGCAGGCTTTACGGCACGCTGCTGCTGTCGGTGGTGATCCGCTCTGACGGCTCCGTCGAGCGGGTGGAAATCCAGCGCTCCTCGGGACAGCCCCTGCTCGATGAAGCCGCGATCCGTATCGTCGAACTGGCCGCGCCGTTCGCGCCTTTCCCACCCAACATCCAGATCGATACCGATATGATCGACATTACCCGCACCTGGACCTTCACCAACTCGGACCAACTCAGGACCTCACGCTGATGGATCGCTATGCAGTCGTCGGCAACCCGATCGGCCACAGCAAGTCCCCGCAAATCCATCGTCTCTTCGCGAAGCAGACCGGCCAGGCCCTGACCTACGAGGCCTTGCTCGCACCGCTCGATGGATTTGCAGAGACCGTCGCCCGGTTCCGCGCCCAGGGCGGCCTGGGCATGAACGTGACCGTGCCCTTCAAGCTGCAGGCGCACGCATTGGCTGGACGCCTGACACCCCGCGCCGAAGCCGCGGGCGCAGTCAATACGCTGGTCTTTGGTCCGGACGGCATCCTGGGTGACAACACCGACGGCGCAGGCCTGGTGCGCGACCTCGAGCACAATCTCGACTGCAGCCTGGCCGGCGCTAACCTGCTGTTGCTCGGTGCCGGTGGGGCGGCACGAGGGGCGCTGCTTCCCCTTCTGTGCGCCGGACCAAAGAAACTGGTGATTGCCAATCGCACGGCCACAAAGGCCTCGGCCGTCGCAGCCCATTTCCAGGCGCTGGCGGCCGAGGCGGTAATCGAAGCCTGCGGCTTTGAGGCGCTTGCCGGCACGCACTTCGACATCGTCATAAACGCCACGGCGGCAAGCCTGACTGCCGAGGCGCCGGATCTGCCAGCCGGCATCTACGCACCCGGCGCGCTGGCCTACGACATGATGTACGGCGCTGCGCCGACCGCCTTCCTGGTCGCGGCTGACCGTGCCGGCGCAGCCCGCCTCGCGGACGGGCTGGGCATGCTGGTCGAGCAGGCCGGCGAGAGCTTCGCGCTTTGGCGCGGCGTGAGACCCGATACCACGCCGGTGCTGGCGGAGCTGCGCCGTCAGCTCGCAGGTGGATGAAACGCGCTCTCCGGCTTCTGGGGCGCGCGCTCGCCATCCTCCTGCTGGCCTTTGTGCTGGTTCAGGCCTGGTTCTTTGCCCATGTATTGTGGTGGGAGCACAATGACCCGACCAGCACACGCTTCATGCGCCTGCAGCTTGCCGAGTTGCGCCGTCACGACCCGCAGGCCAGCCTGCGGCACGAATGGGTCGCCTACGAACGCATCTCGGTACACCTGAAGCGGGCGGTGGTGGCCGCCGAGGACGACCGCTTCATGAGCCACAACGGCTTCGACTGGCACGGCATCCAGAATGCCATCGAGCGCAACCGCACACGTGGCACCCGCAGCGCGGGTGGTTCGACCATCAGCCAGCAACTGGCGAAAAACCTCTTCCTGTCGCCCAAACGAAGCTACCTGCGCAAGGGCCAGGAGGCGATCATCACTGTGATGATCGAGCACACCTGGGACAAGCGCCGCATTCTGGAGGTCTACCTCAACGTCGTCGAGTGGGGCGAAGGTGTTTTTGGTGCCGAAGCTGCCGCGCAGCACTATTACCGGGTATCTGCCGACCGCCTCGGCCCTGTCGAGGCGAGCCGGCTGGCGGTGAAGCTGCCCAACCCCAGGCGCTTCGAACGAGAGTTCGGCCCGCGGATGAATGCACACGCCGAACGCGTGCGACAGCGCATGCGTGCGAGCCGGTTCCCCTAAGGCGAGCGCAGGACGTAGAATCGAGCTTCAAGCCTGCCGCGACCTGAGACCATGCCCGAAGAAAACGAGCGCGACCCCGACGACGTCCATCAGCATCTGCGTGACGTGCAGGAGTTGTTGTCGCGCCAGAAACTCGTCGAGGATCTGGTGCTGCGCCAGAACATGCCTCGTCACGACCTGGTCGAGGACCTGGTCCACCGACAGCATCTGGCCGAGCTTCAGCACCGGCTGGACGAGTTGCACCCCGCCGACATCGCCTTCATCCTCGAAGCCCTGCCGCTCGAAGAGCGCCTGCTCGTCTGGAATCTGGTCAAAGCGGAGCGGGACGGAGAGATCCTGCTGGAAGTCTCGGACCCCGTGCGCGAATCGCTCATCGAGTCCATGGACGCGCAGGAACTCAGGGCGGCTGCCGAAAGCCTGGACGCCGACGAACTCGCCGACCTCGCACCCGATCTGCCGCCAGAGGTCATCCAGGACGTGTTCCAGTCGCTGGACGTCGAAGAGCGCGAGCAATTGCGCGCAGCCATGTCCTACCCCGAGGACACCGTCGGCGCGCTGATGGACTTCGACATGGTGACGGTTCGCGAGGACGTCACCCTCGAGGTGGTGCTGCGCTATCTGCGCCGTTTCGAGGAACTGCCGGAGCACACCGACAAACTCTTCGTGGTGGATCGCGAAGAGCACCTGCGCGGCATTCTCACTCTCGAGCAGTTGCTCACCAACGACCCCGAAACCCTGGTCAACGCCCTGATGCGCACCGAGACCATCATCAGCTTCGAGCCGGGCGACGATGCGGACGACGCCGCTCAGGCCTTCGAGCGTTACGACCTGATCTCGGCACCGGTGGTTGACTCGGAAAATCGGGTTATCGGTCGCCTGACCGTGACCGACGTGGTCGATTACATCCGCGAGGAAACCGAACACGAAATACTCTCGAACGCGGGTCTGCGCGAGGAAGAAGACATCTTCGCTCCGGTGTGGCACTCGGTGAAGAACCGCTGGGGCTGGCTCGCGATCAACATGGTCACCGCCATCATCGCATCGCGGGTGATCGGCGCCTTCGAAGGCTCGATCGAGAAGCTGGTGGCACTCGCCGCGCTGATGCCCATCGTCGCCGGCATCGGTGGCAACTCCGGCAACCAGACGATCACCTTGATCGTGCGTGCGATCGCCATGGGCCAGATCGAGCACTCGGCGATGAAGCGCCTGATCCGCAAGGAGATGGGTGTCGCCATGATCAACGGCGTGTTCTGGGGCGGCTTTCTCGGCGTGATGGCCTGGTGGCTTTATGGCAGTTGGTCACTCGGGGTAGTCATGACCTCCGCGATGATTCTCAACCTCCTGCTCGCCGCCAGCGCAGGCGTGCTGATTCCGATGATCCGCACCCGCTTCGGCCGCGACCCCGCCCTCGGCAGTTCGGTGCTGATCACCGGCCTGACCGACTCGGGCGGCTTCTTCATCTTCCTCGGGCTGGCGACGATCTTCCTGCTGTGACATGTCGGGGGCGTCGGCCACGCCCCCGAAAATCCGTCACGCCTGCACTACAAAGCGGCAAAAGCCGCACGCGACGCCTCGACGGTCGCGTCGATGTCGGCCTCGGTGTGCGCCACCGACACGAAGCCCGCCTCGAAGGCCGACGGCGCAAAGTAATGCCCGGCCGACAGCATCGCATGGAAGAAGCGATTGAAACGGTCGCGATCGCAGGCCATGACTTCACCGTACGATGCCGGCACCGACTCGGAAAAGTAGATGCCGAACATGCCGCCGACCGAGTCTGCGCTGAAGACCGCGCCGGCCTCGTGAGCAGCAGCAGCCAGCCCCTTCACGAGACGTTCGGCGCGCGCCGACAAGGTGTCGTAGAAACCCGGTGCCGACAACAGTTGCAGCGACGCCAGGCCGGCCGCCACCGCGACCGGGCTGCCGGACAGCGTGCCGGCCTGATACACCGAGCCGAGCGGCGCGATGCACTCCATGATGTCGCGGCGCCCGCCGAAGGCACCGACCGGCATGCCGCCGCCGATCACCTTGCCGAGGGTGGTCAGGTCCGGGGTGATGCCATACAGCCCCTGTACGCCTTGCGGGCCGACACGGAAACCGGTCATCACCTCGTCGAAAATGAGCACCGCGCCATGTTCGCTGCAGATGCGGCGCAAGCCCTCGAGGAATCCCTGCCGCGGTTTGATCAGGTTCATGTTGCCGGCGACCGGCTCGACGATGACCGCCGCGATCTCGGCACCTCGGGCGCGAAACACGCTTTCGACCTGATCGAGATCGTTGAAGTCAAGCACGATTGTGTGTTTGGCGAAGTCCTCGGGCACCCCGCCGGAAGACGGGTTGCCGAAGGTCAGCAGGCCAGAGCCTGCCTTGACCAGCAGGCTGTCGGCATGGCCGTGATAGCAACCCTCGAACTTGACGATGGCGTCACGGCCGGTGAAGCCGCGCGCCAGGCGAATCGCGCTCATCGTCGCCTCGGTGCCGGAGCTGACCAACCGCACCATGTCCATGGAGGGCAGCAGGGCACACAGGTGTTCGGCCATTTCGATCTCGGCTTCGGTGGGCGCACCGAAGGACAGGCCGCGCAGCGCGGCCTCGCGCACTGCCTCGACGATTGCCGGATGGGCATGGCCGGCGATTGCCGGTCCCCAGGAGCCGACATAGTCGATGTAGGGCTTGCCGTCCGCATCCCAGACTTGCGCACCCTTCGCCCGCTCGATGAAGCGAGGTGTGCCGCCGACCGATCTGAAGGCGCGCACCGGGGAATTCACCCCGCCGGGGATGGTCTTGCCGGCACGCTCGAAGAGGGCTTCGTTCTTGCTGTTCATAAGTTCTCTTGTATGGAAGTTTTGGGCGTTCAGACGACACATTGTGGCCCGCGACGCAGCCAGGGTCCACCCGCGTCAGCGGCCGCGCCCGACGCAATCGAACAGTTCCTGGTAGGCAGCCGCCCGCCGCGCGGGATCCGGCGCATCGAAGACGTCACTGATGACCGCCAACATGTCAGCCCCTGCCTCGACCACCTCGGCCGCATTGTCCAGGGAGATGCCGCCGATGGCGACCAGCGGCACACCCAACACATCGGCGCGGGCAAAGAGCGCCAGCGGCGCCGGCACTGCCTGCGGTTTGGTGCTTGACTGCCGTACCGCCCCGAAAGCCAAGTAGTCGGCCCCTGCGTCGCGCGCCGCGACAGCACGATCGAAGTCCGCGTAGCAGCTTACCCCGAGCAGCATTCGCTCGCCGACAAGACGCCGGACCTCGGCCACGTCACCGTCGTCGCCACCGACATGTATGCCATCGGCCTTGATCTCGCGTGCGAGTTCGACATCATCGTTCAAAATGAGGGGAACACCCCGGGCCCGACACTCGGCGAGCAATGCACTTGCCTGCGCGTGGCGCAAACCGGCTGACGCCAATTTATTGCGATACTGAAGCAGTGCCGGCCGGCCAGTCAGCACGGCCCTGACCCGCGCGAGCAGGGCCTCGGTGTCCTCGATATCGGGGGTGATCGCATACAGGCCACGCATGCGGGATTCAGCCCTCACGACCGGCATCCTCACGGCTCCAGAAAAGACGGTCCGGCAAGGCCAGCCCCATGCCTATGCGGTAGGCACTGGTTAGCGCCTGGAAAACGAACTCCTCCGCCTCGCGACACGCGCGTGCCACATCCATGCCCTGCGCCAGCGATGCGGCTATCGCGGTGGCCAGCAGGGCGCGCGCGCCCAGGTAATGCCCCGGCAGACGCCGCCAACGGTCGCTGCGCAGCGGGGACCCATTGCGGAAAAGGGTGTTCTCGATCTCATCGCCGGGCGAATCGCCGCCGCACAGCAACACATGACCGACCCCCGTGGAGCATACCGCCTCCAGGACCGTCGCCTGATCCAGATCGCCCTCGCCGTCATCCTGCCCGCCGTCATCCTGCCCGCCGCCACCCTCCACGACGAGCCGCTCGAGATCACGCTGGCCGATCACCAGCACCGACGCCATCGGCAGCAGGAGCTGCATCAACGCCTGGCAATACTCTTCGCCACCCTCATCGACAAAATCGATCAGCGCCAGGGAAGGCTCCAACACCAGCGGTGTCTGTGGATAGTCCGACAGCAGGGCAGCCACCGCTGCAACATTCTCGACGCTGCCGACCATGCCCACCCGAAAGGCGGCCACCGGGACATCTTCGAGTATCACCTGCGCCTGGGCCACGACTATCTCGGCATCGAGCACCGACACCTCATCCACGCTCCGCGTGTCGCGAACCGCAACCGCGCAGGCGACCGACAAAGGGTGACACCCCATGCTTGCCAGCGTCAGTACATCAGACTGCAGGCCCTCGCTGGAGGTGGTTTCCAGGCAGCCGAGCGCCAAGACAGCGGAATATGCATTATCCGTGCGAAAAGTCATAACCCCGTCCGTCCTCCAAGGCGCTACAGTCTGGCAATGAAATGAAAATACGTTAAGATGCGGCGAGTCGATTCTACAGCCAAAGCAATACCTGAACTTCGAGACATGTCCGACGCCAACTGCAAAATCTACATGTGTCTGATATGCGGCTTCATCTATGACGAAGCCGCCGGACTGCCCGAGGAGGGCGTCGCACCGGGCACTCGGTGGGAAGACATCCCCCCGAACTGGACCTGCCCCGAATGCGAAGCTCGCAAGGAAGACTTCGAAATGGTGGAGATATGAGCGGCGGCCTCGCTGATTCGGCCGCATCCGCGACATCTCTTCGCGAGGGCGCTTGAGCCATGACACCGCTGATCGCCGACCGCCAAATCTGCGTTTTCGCGGCAAAAGGACGTTTTGCATGAACCTGAGCGGACTCAAGGTGATGGTAATCGACGACAGCAATACGATTCGTCGTAGCGCCGAGATCTTCCTGAGCCAGGCCGGATGCGAAGTCATCCTCGCCGAGGACGGCTTCGACGCGCTTGCCAAGATCGCCGATCACAAGCCCAACCTGATCTTTGTCGACATCATGATGCCTCGCCTCGACGGCTATCAGACCTGCTCCCTCATCAAGAAGAACGCCAGGCTGGCTGCTACCCCGGTGATCATGCTGTCGTCGAAAGACGGTCTGTTCGACCGCGCGCGCGGTCGGATGGCCGGTTCCGACGAATACCTGACGAAACCGTTCACCAAGGACAGTCTGCTCAAGACCGTTGCGCACCACACCAGCGGTCGCGACTGATTTTTTGCGGAGATAAAAGACACACAATGCCGATCAACAGGATTCTCGTGGTGGATGACTCCCCCACCGAACGATTCGCCATGACCGAGGCGCTCACCAGCAAGGGTTACCAGGTGCTGACTGCCGCGAGCGGAGAGGAGGCGATCACCAAGAGCAAGAGCGAGCTACCCGACCTCATCTTGATGGACGTCGTGATGCCGGGGATGAACGGCTACCAGGCCACCCGGACGATCTCGCGCGATCCGGTCACCGGCTCCATTCCCATCATCATCTGCACCACGAAGTCCCAGGAAACCGACAAGATCTGGGGCATGCGCCAGGGTGCGCTCGACTACATGGTCAAACCGGTCGACCATGCCGAACTGCTCGCCCGCATCGCCAAGATGGGCTGAGACCCTACCATGGCACGGCGAATCAGCCTGAGGGAGTTTCAGGAAAACCTGGTCAAGCGCCTCGCCGAGGCGCGCACCGGTGACCGGCGCACGCTTCTGGGCGTCGAGGCCGGCAACGAGCGATGGCTCGTGGATCTCACCGACACGGGTGAGGTGCTGCCGGTGCCGCCGGTCAGCCAGGTGCCGCTGACGCGCTCCTGGTTCAGAGGCGTGACCAACGTGCGCGGAACCCTCTACGGCGTGGTCGATTTCGCCAACTTCCATGACCAGCCCAACCTGCCGGTCGGCGGCCGGGCTCGCCTGCTCCTGATTCACCCGCGCCACGGCGTCAATAGCGCGCTGCTGTGCTCACGCACCAGCGGCCTGCACAGCCCCGACGAGTTCGAGAAGATCACCGACACCGAGGATCCCCGGCCTTGGATCTCGGGCAAGATGAGGGACATCCATGGCTGCGAATGGCAGCGACTCGATGTCGCCACCCTGATACGACACCCCCGTTTTCTCGAAGCAGTAATCAGCTCCAGCTGATTACTGACAACCACCGAACCGACCATTTCCAGCGGCGGAGCAAGCTCAATGGCATCCCAGCTTTCCGGCAAGTCAGCAAACCAGAACAACGACACCGAATCGCAGACCACGATTCTCGACACCGGCACGCCCGAGGCTGCTGGCGGCAAAGCCCCCCGCAGAGCCCCGGCTCGGCGCAGTGCCGCCGAGCGAATGAAAACGCTCGGACTGGTCTTCGGCCTCTTCGTCATCGTCACGGTTGGCCTGCTGATCTATCAGGCGCGCCAGACCGCCAACACCACCCTCTACATCTCTGCCGCCGGTGAGTTGCAAATGCTCTCGCAACAGATCGCAAAAGCCGGCCAGCTCGCGATTCAGGGCGACGCCGACGCTTTCAACGAGTTGCGCAGTGCCAACAGCAGGTTCACGACATTGCTGGCTACGCTGATCAGCGGTGGCACGCTCGGTGAAGGCGAGGTCCCTCCCAGCCCCGAGGCAGTCAGGCCACAGCTCGACGCCTTGAGCGCAACCTGGGCACGCACCGACCGTGACGCTCGGCAGCTCCTCGGCCAGGACACCAACCTCGCCATCCTCAACCGTTCGGTGGACACCATCAACACTCAGAGCCCGCTGCTGCTCGACCTGACTGAAGAGATCGCATCGCTCAAACTGCAGGCAGAGGCCGGCCCCGCCGAAATCGTCGCGGCCAACAGCCTGGTGATGCTGACCCAACGCATCGCCAAGAACGCCAACGCGCTCCTGGTCGCAAGCGCCATCGACCCCGAAGTGGCGTTTCTGATCGGCAAGGACGCCAATACCTTCCGCGAGTTGCTGCTCGAGTTGCGTCAGACAACCCGCGGCTTCGAGTTGCGTCAGCGCGTCGGCGACCTCGAGGGCACCGCTCAGGAAACGCTGGACGCGATTACGAGCATTCTGACCAACATGCAGTTCCTTGTTCAGGCCAAGCAGGCCGGTGCGCGCATGTTCGCCGACTCCTCCGAACTTCTTGACCGCACTCGCGACCTTTCCGAGGCCTACGACCGGGCGGTGCGCGGCATCGGCCCGGCAACGCTGGGGGCGATCGTGAGCGGACTGCTCGCTCTGCTGCTGCTTTGGCTGATCGCGAGAACCTACAACGAGGACATCCAGGAGCGCCGTGCCGAAACCGAGGCGCGTCGCCGTCAGGCCGAGGATGACCGCAGCGTCTCGCAACAGGCGATTCTCCGCCTGATGAACGAAATGGGCGATCTCGCGGACGGTGACCTGACAGTACGCGCGACCGTGACCGAGGACATCACGGGGGCGATCGCCGACTCGGTCAACTACACGGTCGAGGAACTCTCGGTGCTGGTTCGCCGAATCAACGACGCCGCCAGTCGGGTGACGCTCGCCACCGCGTCCGCGCAGCAGACCTCGAACGAGCTACTCGACGCAACCGAGCGCCAGACACGCGAGATCGAGCAAGCCGGAGACACCGTGCAACGCATGGCCCAGTCCATGACCACATCCTCCGAGCGCGCGCTCGAGTCTGCCCAAGTGGCCCGCAAGTCGCGTGACGCAGCACGGAAAGGCACCAACGCGGTGGAGAACACGATCAAGGGCATGCAGGGCATCCGCGAACAGATCCAGGAAACCTCAAAGCGGATCAAGCGCCTTGGCGAATCCTCGCAGGAGATCGGCGAGATCGTCGAACTGATTTCAGATATCACCGAACAGACCAACGTCCTCGCACTCAACGCCGCGATCCAGGCGGCGTCTGCTGGCGAAGCAGGCCGCGGCTTCACGGTCGTAGCCGAAGAAGTGCAGCGCCTGGCCGAGCGAAGCGCGGAGGCGACCAAGCAGATTGCTGCGATCGTGAAGACGATCCAGACCGACACCAAGGACGCGGTCGGCGCCATGGAAAGCGCCACCCGCGACGTGGTCGACGGTGCCCAGCTCTCGGATGCGGCAGGCCAGGCGCTCGCCGAGATCGATCAAGTGTCGACCGAAACCGCCCGCCTCATCGAACAGATTTCGACCGAGATCCAGCAACAGGCGGCAACCGCAGGCCGGGTTGCCAACACCATGAAGGACATTCTCGCCATTACCGAGCAAACGACCCGAGGCACCGAGCAGACCGCAGTGTCGATCGGTGAACTGGCCGATCTGGCTGTCGAACTCAAGGGTTCGGTGTCCGGCTTCAAGGTCTGAATCCGCACGGAGGCGGGAGAACGTTGCCATGATGCAAACCACCGAACTGGATCCGGGCCCGCTCACCTGGGTCAAGAGCGAGATCGACCAGACGCTTTCGCGCGCGCAGGATGCCCTCGGCCAGGCCGCCTCCTCCGGCGAACCCATCACCCACATCCAGTTTGCACAGACACATCTGCACCAGGCCTGCGGCGCGCTGTCCATTGTCGGACTGAGCGGCTTGACCCAGTTCGCCCACGCGGTGGAACGGCTTCTCGGTGCGCTCGCGCGCGACGAGCAGGCCGCCACTGCCGAAGCCGCCACCGCATTGTGCCAGCGTGGCCTTGCGTCGATTGGCAACTACCTTGAAGACATCGCCCGCGGCGCACCCGATCAGGCCTTGCGGCTCGCCGATCTCTACCGGAGCATCGAGCAGGCCCGTGGCAACGCCACGTCCAACCCTGCCGACCTCTTTCATCCGGATCTCAGCATCAGGGCGCCGGTCCAGCACAAAGGCGCGAAACTCGACGACCACGCCTGGGGCCTCGGCCTGCGACGTGCCCGCGCCGGCTTCCAGCGTGGGTTGCTGAGCTGGCTGAAAGCACCTGCAAAACCGGAGGGGGCGGCGCTGATGCGGGATGCCGCCTGCCAGGCCCAGGCCTTGCAGAAAAACCACACCAGCACCGCGCTGTGGTGGGCCGCACAGGGTTTCTTCGAAGTACTGGCACAGGGAGGCCTGCCTGCCAACGCGATGGTACGCAAGCTGTGCACCCGCTATGACAAGGACCTGAGGCAACAGCAACGTGGCATGCGCACGCCACCCGAGGGTCTGCTGCGCGAAACCCTCTACTGGATCGCGCAAGCAAGTACCAGCGGGCCACTGCTGCAGGAGATCCGCAAGACTTGGCAGCTGGAAACACTGATCCCCGCTGCCGGCAGTACGGTCACCGACGTACCGCTCGCCCCCCTGCTCAAGACGCTGCATCAGGAAGTGGTTTCGGCCAAACGGGCCTGGAACGAATTCAGCGACGGCCAAGCCGCGGCACTGCCCCGCTTCGAGACGCATGTCGCCAAGCTCGGGGAACTGGGCCAGCAGCTCGGCCGTCCTGCGTTCGAACAGCTCACAGACGGCCTTGCCCGGTTTGTCGGATGGCTGCGCAAGGACCCTTTGCACCTTGACGACGTGGTTGGGCTCGAGGCGGCATCGGCCCTGCTGCTGGTCGAGATCGCGCTCGACCACGGGGTTTCGGAAGGGGACTTCGAGCGCCAGGTCGCCGATACCGTCGGGCGGCTCGAAGCCCTCGCCCGTGGCGAACGGCTACCGGCGGTCGACGGCTCCGCAACCATCGATGCGGCACGTAAACTCAATGAGAAGCAAGCACGGGCCCAGGTGGCGCGCGAGATCATCAGCAGCCTCGCCCAGGTCGAGCAGGCGCTCGACGACTTCTTCCGCAACCCCGCCAAACGCGGCCCGCTGACCGCGCTCGCAAACCCCCTGCGCCAGGTCCAGGGGGCGCTGACACTGGTCGGTGACGAGCAAGCGGTCGAACTCATCAAGCGCGCCGCCACCACGATCGCGCGCCTGGCCGAGGGCGAGACCCTGGACACTCCGGCTCACGAAACGCTCGCTCATGAGCTCTCGGCGCTCGGCTTCTACGTGCAGGCATTGAAACACGGACCTGCGAAGCTGCGCAGCTTCCTCGAACCTGACGCCAGCGAGGACGTCGGGTCTGCCGTGCACGAGCCGGCTGCACTTGACGACAGTCTCGAGCTCGCGCCAGCGATCGAACCCGA
>CAYTAY010000016.1:0-6863 GCA_964435845.1 uncultured Azoarcus sp. | reverse complement strand
CGTGGTGCGACGCAGCTTTCACACCCTCAAGGGCAGTGGTCGCATGGTCGGCCTGGCCGCGCTTGGAGAGGCAGCATGGGGCATGGAGCAGACCCTGAACCGATGGCTCCAGCTTGACTGGCCGCCCACCGATGCGCTGGTCGCGCTGATGGAGGATGCGCATCGCAGTTTCTGCACCTGGGTGGAGCAAATCGCCAACAAGGGCGGGCTTGGACTCGACGTGCGCGCGCTTCTGGCCGAAGCCGAGCGTCTGCGCCTGCCGGAACCCGAAACCGAAGGCGAACTGCTGCTCACTGACGAGGACGATTTCGGCACCGAGATCCTGCTCGACGACGGCCTCTGGCCCGAAGGCGAAGACCCGACGCTCAGAATCACCTCGCTGGAGAGAATGCCAGCCGACGCTCAGGAGGCGTTCAGCCCGCAAGCAGACGAAACCGACGAATCCGCTCCAGTCAGCGCGGCGCCAGAGCCCGCCGCACCGGAGTCGGATGAAGCGACGCCCACCCCAGCGTCCGACTCTGCCATCGCAGCCTTCCTGCCGGAGGCGGAGCCCTTCGACTTCGGTGATCTAGATCTTGAACTCGAGCCGACGCCGACGCATGCGCAAGCTCCGGCCGTACCGGCACCGGAAAGCCCTGCAGAGGAGACGTTCCCGCCCTTCGTGCTCGACCTCCCGGATCTCGCCCTGCCGGACCTCGATTTTCCGCCAGACCTTGCGGAAACGGCTGCCGTCACCACGCCCGATCGCCAGCCAGCCGGTGCCACCGAAACCGGCGAGGAGCCTGCGGCCGTCGTCAACCTCGACGAAACCGATGTGCTGCCGCATGAGCCGGTATCCGAAAGCAGTGCCGCCGAGTTCACCGAGCAGCATGAATCGCCGCTGGAGCCGGATCTGCCAGTACCCAGCCCGGCCACGGCGACCCAGACCCTGCGCATCGGCGATATCGAAATCTCCAGCGGTCTCTACGAGCTGTTCCGCTGCGAAGCCAGGGACTATCTCGCTTCGCTCACCGACGAGTGCGACATGCTGCAGCGCAACCCGGCACGGCTGCCCGTGGAACATGCACAGCGCGCGGCGCACACGCTTGCCGGCATCTCCGGGACCGCGCGCATCGGCGCAATGCACACCCTGGCGCGTGCGCTGGAGCATGCGCTCGAGCGTCTCATCGAGCAGCGCACTGCACCAACCGCACCGGAAGCCCGCTTGCTCGAACAGAGCGTGGTCACCTTGCAGACCATGCTTGGCGAGGCCGAAAACCTCTCCATGCCCCTGCCGGTCGCCGAACTCGAGGCACAGCTCGATGGCGTCGGACGCTTTGTCGCAGCCGAAGAAACCGAACCGCTTGCCCCAGAGCAACTGGGGCAAGCGCCTGATGTCGAGCCGCCTGCAGACGGACCGGAAGCGATCGGGATGCACCCGGTACAGGAGACAGCCGAATCCGAACCCGCGCCGCTGGTCGAGGCGCCTGCGGTCGCAGAGGCCGAACCCGAGCCGGCAGTACCGGTGCACGATGATCTCGACCTGCAGTTGCTGCCCATCTTCATCGAAGAAGGCAACGACCTGCTCGCCCAGCTGAACACGACACTACGTGAATGGCGCGGTGACCCGACCCGGCAGGAGCCCGCGACCGCGACTGCACGCCTGTTGCACACCCTGAAGGGCAGCGCCCGGATGACCGGTGCGATGCGTCTTGGCGAACTCCTGCACCAGTTGGAGTCGCGCCTGGAGAGCGCGCTCAAGGCAGGCCGTGACACCGAGCCCCTGGTGGAGGAACTGGAATCCGGCCTGGACATGGCAGCCCAGTCCATCGAGCGATTGGGCTGGCCGCTAGCCGGGGACGAAGAACCCACCACATCGGAAGCCGAGGCCACGACGATCGCGGCCGAAATGGAAGGCACCGAACCGGGTGGTGCGTTCGCATCGATGCTGCGTGTGCGGGCGGACACGATCGACCACTTCGTGAACCAGGCGGGCGAAATCGGCATCGCACGTACCCGTATCGACGGAGAACTGCGCACGCTGCGGATGTCCTTGCTCGACCTGACCGAGAACGTCATTCGCCTGCGCAACCAGTTGCGCGAAGTCGAGCTGCAGGCAGAGATGCAAATGCAGACCCGGATCGCGCGGGCCGAATCGGCCCATGCAGAATTCGACCCGCTCGAAATGGATCGCTACACCCGACTGCAGGAACTGACCCGCATGATGGCGGAGAGCGTCGGCGACGTCACCACGGTGCAACAGAACTTGCTGCGCAACCTTGACGGCGCCGAGATCGCGCTCAACAGTCAGGCGCTGATGTCGAGGGAGTTGCAACAGGCGCTGATGCAAGTAAGGATGGTGCCGTTCGATAGCCTGGCCGATCGCCTCTACCGCATCGTTCGCCGAAGCGCCAAGGAGTTGGGCAAGCGGGTCAACCTCGACCTTCGCGGTGGCCGGATCGAGCTCGACCGCGGTGTGCTCGAGACCATCACTGCGCCGCTCGAGCACTTGTTACGAAATGCAGTTGCACACGGCATCGAGCTACCGGACGTGCGCACTGCCTCGGGCAAGCAATCCATAGGACAGATCACTCTGACGATCCGACAGGAAGGCAATGAAATCGCGATTTCCCTCGCGGACGATGGCGCCGGCCTCGATCTCGCGCGCATCGCCGAGCGAGCCCGGTCACAGGGCCTGACCGGTGACGGCGAAGAGACCGATGTCCGCCGCCTGACCAACCTCATCTTCATGCCGGGTTTCACGACTTCGACCAGTGTATCGGCAGTATCCGGCCGCGGCGTCGGCATGGACGTGGTGAAGGCGGAGACTGCCTCGGTGGGTGGCCGTATAGATGTCATGAGCACCCCGGGCGACGGCACCGAGTTCCGGATCTTCCTGCCCCTGACGCTGGCAGCGACCCATGCCCTGCTCGTCCGCGCCGGCACCAGCACCTACGCGATACCCTCGGGATTGATTGCGCAGGTAATGGAGCTCAAGCCCGCAGCGCTGGAGCAGGTGGTATCGGACGGTGGCGTGCGCTGGCAGGCAGACTTCTACCCCTATACCTACCTGCCGTGGCTGCTGGGTGATCATGGGGCCCGACCGGAGCCGCAACGCTTCACCTGGCTGCTGTTGCTGCGCACCGGTGGTCAGACGCTCGCGGTCCAGGTCGACCGTCTGCGCGGCAACCAGGAAGTCGTGGTCAAGAACGCCGGCCCGCAGATCGTACGAATCGTCGGAATCACCGGGGTCACCGTACTCGGCGACGGCGAGATCGTGCTCATCCTCAACCCGGTGGCACTGGCCAGCCAGCAGCCCGCCCGCACCGACGCCGCTCCGCTTGCCGACGCCGCTCCGGTGGTCGAAACGGTCGCCCACCAGACGACGGTAATGGTCGTCGACGATTCGCTGACGGTGCGCAAAATCACCGGTCGTCTGCTGGAGCGCGAAGGCTATCGGGTCATCACGGCGAAAGACGGTAGCGACGCACTCGAGCAGCTCATCGAGATCGTGCCCGACGTCATCCTGTCGGATATCGAAATGCCGCGCATGGATGGTTTCGACCTGTTGCGGAATCTGCGCGCCGACGACCGAACTCGCGAGGTGCCGGTGGTGATGATCACCTCCCGCCTCGCGGACAAGCACCGCGAATACGCCATGAGCCTGGGCGCCAACCACTATCTCGGCAAGCCCTACGACGAAGACGAGTTGCTCGCCATCATCGCCAGCCTCACAGGGGCCACGCACTAGCAGCCCGCCGGCAGCAGAGGATCCGGGCCTTCAGCCCCGGGTGACCGCGAAACGCGCAAGCGTGCGTTCGCGAGCGCGCGCATGGTCGACCACCGGCGCGGGATAGTCCTTGCCGATCTCGACACGACAGGCCTTCTGCTCGACCGCCCCCATCTTCCATGGCGCGTGGATGAATCGATCCGGCACCCGCGCCAGCTCCGGAAGATAACGACGGATGAAACGCCCTTCCGGATCGAAGCGCTCGGACTGGGTCACCGGATTGAAGATGCGGAACCAGGGCTGGGCGTCACACCCGGTGGAGGCCGCCCACTGCCAGCCGCCGTTGTTGGCGGCCAGGTCATAGTCGATCAACCACTGCGCGAAATACCCCTCGCCCAGACGCCAGTCGATGCCCAGATCCTTGGTCAGGAAGGACGCGGTGACCATGCGCAGGCGATTGTGCATATAGCCCGCCGAGTGGAGCTGTCGCATCGCGGCATCGACCAGTGGGTAGCCGGTACGCGCCTCACACCAGGCGGCGAAAAGGTCCGGGGCGTCGTCCCAGCGCACTGCATCGAACTCGCTGCGGTAGTTTTCGCTCACCACCTGCGGCCGGTGCCACAGGATCATGTGATAGAAATCGCGCCAGACCAATTCGTTCAACCAGCCCTGGGCACCAGCGCTGCCCCGGGTCCAGGCCCAGGCCGCCATTTCGCGCAGCGAGACGGTACCGAAGCGCAGATGGGCCGAGAGATAGGACACCCCGCGTCGGGCCGGATAGTCGCGCGCGTCCTTGTAGGCGTCGATGCGCCGCTGGAAGTCCTCGAACAGCTCACGTCCACCGCTCATACCCACCGGCAACGCGATGCGTTCCAGGTCGGTCGCCTCGAAACCAATCTCGCCAAGCTCGGGAACGATCTCACCCGGCGGTTTCGGCGCGAGCGACCCGGCATGCGGCGCCACCTCGTAGGTCTGCAGATCGCCCGCGTCGAGCCGCTTCATCCAGGCGTTGCGATAAGGCGTGAACACGCTGAATGGTCGCCCGGCCTGGGTCAGCACCTCGCCGCGCTCGAAGATCACGATGTCCTTGAAATCCTCGAAGTCGATCCCTGCCGGCTGCAGGCGCTCACTGACCAGTTGGTCACGTTTGATCGCATAGGGTTCGTAGTCGCGGTTGGTCAGCACGGCATCGACACCGAGCGACGCGGCCAGCCGGGGGAGTTCCTCATCCGCCCGCCCGTGACGGACGATGACACCGCTGCCCTCGCCGCCGGCATCGCGCGACAAGGCGTTCAGGCCGCTATCGAGTTCGACCAGGGCATGACGAATGAAATCGAGCCGACGGTCGTCGCGGCGGGGAAGCGCGTCGAGAATCACGGCGTCGAACACGAAAGCGCAGTAGACGCGATCGAAGCATCGCAATGCATGATGCAAGGCGACGTGATCGAAGCAGCGCAGATCACGCCGGAACCAGACCAGAGCAACAGACATGAGAGCATTCCTTGGGTAGCGGGGCACGTTGGGGCATGCTTGGGGTCATGATAGATGCACGCCTTGCACACAGGTTCCTGCTCACCCTGGCCTGCGACAGCGTAAAATACCCGCATGAGCGAAATAACGGCCAATTTAACGCATCATTTCCTGATCGCCATGCCTGCCATGGCCGATCCCAACTTCGCGCGCACGCTGACTTACATCGCCGAACACAACGATCAGGGTGCGCTCGGCGTCATCGTGAACCGACCCATCGACATGACGCTCGCCAAGCTCTACGAGCGGGTCGAGTTGCCACTCGAAGTCGCGCATTTCGAAGCACAACCGGTCTATTTCGGAGGTCCGGTGCAGACGGATCGTGGCTTCGTGCTCCATCATCCGGTCGGCGATTGGCATGCCACGCTCAAGGTGGACGACGAGATCGGCCTGACCAGTTCGCGCGATGTGCTTCAGTCCATGGGCACCGAGAACACGCCGGCCCGTTTCATCGTCACCCTGGGCTATGCCGGCTGGTCTGCCGGGCAACTGGAGCAGGAACTGCTCGACAACGCCTGGCTCACGGTCCCCGCTGATCTCGGCATACTGTTCGACACCCCGCCTGAGGCACGTCTTGCGGCGGCGATGCAGAAACTGGGGGTCGATCCGACCAACCTCAGCGAAGTCGCCGGTCATGCCTGAAACGGCGGCAGTTGCCGTGCCAACCGATAACCCAAGGCTTCCGCCACGCGGCTCCCTGCTCGGGTTCGACTTCGGCCTCGCCCGCACCGGCGTAGCGGTGGGCGAACTCGAAACCGGCCATGCCGCCTCGCTGACCACGATCCATGCCGATGCCAACAACGCCCGTTTCGAAGCAATCCAGGCCTTGATCGACGAGTGGCGCCCGGTTGCGCTGGTGGTCGGGGTGCCCCAGTCGCTCGACGGCCTCGAACAGACGATGACCGCGCGCTGCCGCCGCTTCGCCAATCAGTTGCGCGGGCGCTACCGGCGGCCGGTGTTCGAGTGCGACGAACGCCTCAGCTCCGCGGCTGCCGACGTCGCGCTGCGAAGCGCCGGCCAGCGCGACTGGCGCAAGCGCAAGCAGTCCATCGACGCGGTGGCGGCACAGCTCATACTCCAACACTTCCTGGATTCGAGACCATGAAAGATCTTGACGCCGAAGCCCTGTTCCTGAAGCTGGTCGAGAAAATGCGCGACCATGTCGGGCCCGACGCCGCCCTTGTGGGTATCCACACCGGCGGTGTCTGGCTTGCCGAGCGCTTGCACAAGGCGCTTGAACTGACCCAGCCGCTGGGCAGCATCGATGTGTCTTATTACCGCGACGATTTCGGCACCCGCGCAAAACTCGGCAAAGCGCGGCGCAGCGACATTCCGTTCGAGGTCGACGGCGCCCACGTGATCATCATCGACGACGTCCTCTACACCGGCCGTACCACGCGGGCGGCGTTGAACGAACTGTTCGACTACGGCCGACCCGCCAAGATCGAACTCGCGGTGCTGGTCGACCGGGGCAGCCGGGAACTGCCGATCGCGCCGCAATACTGCGCCCACACCCTGCCCAAGCCCCTGCCTGCCAGCCAGATTCTCGAACTCGAAATCGACGACAACCGCCAACTCACGCTGAGACTGATCGATGCGTAACCCACAGCTCACCAAGAACGGC
>CAYTAY010000015.1:20366-27532 GCA_964435845.1 uncultured Azoarcus sp. | reverse complement strand
CACCCCTGGCACTGAACCGTAGGAGCTCGGCTTCGCCGGGCGATGCTGCGCCGGCGAGCGGCACGGCGGGCTCATTGCCTGTCCAACCGCCAAATCGCCCGGCGTAGCCGGGCTCCTATGGCAGGCGGGGGTCAGGGGCGGACTCTTTCTCCGGCGAGCACAAACGCCACTTCGGGGCCTGACAGGGTGGCGCGGATGCGGTCGTTTGCGGGGCGATCGGCGATGATCTCGAAGCGGTGCCAGCCCGCCTCGAGCGGCAGGGCGACGCGCACTGCCTCATCGCCAACTCGAATCCGCGCGCTGTATTCGAAACCGTCGCCCACCCTGACCATCACATCGGCCTCGGTCTCCAGCAGCATTTCGTATAGGCCGCGTTCGCGCGCCTCGAAACGGCCGGAATAGGCGATGCGCTGGATGCTGCCGGCCTGGTCGCGCAGCTCGCGCGGCAGTCCGCCCTGAACACCCGGCAACACACTGGCAAGCGCTTCGCCGCCGGCCGCGCCTTCCACCCGCACCGACACACCGGGCGTCTCGTCCGCCGTCGGCGAGGGGCCGGGCGCAATCACAGCCGCGGGCTCGCCCACCTCCAGCGCAAACGGCGCCGAGCGTGCTCGGCCGCCATCCGCATACGCTGCCTCCACATGCAGCCGCACCGGCCCCATCCCGACCGATCGGGTATCGACCTCCAGCGTCCACTGCCCGTCCCGCACGGGGCCCGCCGCGAGCACACGTGTTCCCTGTCGCACACTGACGTCCCGCGCGCCCAGCGCCATGCCACTCAGGCGCAACACCTCACCCCAGGCCAGCCTCACCGGCGCACCCACTACTTCCGCGTCACGCCCAGTATTCGCCACCCGTACCTGCCAACTGCCGTAATAACGGGTCTGCACCGCGCTGCCTTCAACCGCCACCACGCGCACCTCGTTCATCCCGTCCGGCAACAGGGTGGTATCCAGCGTCAGCGCCTCACCCGGCCTGCCTTCGGCGATGGGCCTGCCGTTCACCCACAGCTCAACCCGATCCACCAGCCGACCGGGCGGCGGCAACACCGCCGGGCGCACACCCACCACACCCTGCCAAGGGTCAGACACATCCGGTTCGTGCAGCCTCACCTCGCCAAAATCCGCAAACGGCCGCGCCAGCGGATCGCCCACCACGATCAACTGATACGGCCCCGCCACCGCCTGGTAGTACGCCTCGGCCAGCGAAGAGCCGTCGGCGTAATACACATGCAGCTGCGGCACCGGAAACTTCTCGACAAAGCTGTAGGGCTCGCGCACCGCGCCGCTCGACCCCGCCGCCCCATGGCGCAGAAACTCGCTCAGTTTGGTCTGGCTCTCGTGATTGAAATGCCCGGCATAACTCGTGAAGGACTCGGCGATCGCACCCGGCAGCATGCGGCTGCCCGAGCCCGGCCAGTCGAAAGTGCGGGTTCCGGCTACCAGGCCGATCACGTCGATCTTGCCCCGCGGTTCGCGCCCGTTCTGGCCCGCCTCCCCCTGCCTCAACACCATGCCACGCCGCCCGCGCGCCTCCAGCGCCTCGACGGCCGACGGAAACAGGTGCCGCCGCACCTGCCCCCGAATATCCGGGTTCTCCAGGAAATAAACGGTGCCGTCCGGATGGGTGCCGTCGCTCGCCGCCGCCCGGGCCAGATAACGGATAATCTCCGGCACGCTGTTGCCCCGCACACCCGTATAGCCAAGCTTTACCGACAGAAAATAGCGTTGATGATCCTGCCAGCCGAAGCTCACCCCGCCCCGGTCCCAGTAGAAGCGGCTGCGAAAACCCTGCGTTGGCTCGAAACGCCACTCACCCGAAACCACCCCCCCGCTGCCCTCGGCGCCCTCCCCAACCACCTGGGGCACCGCCACCGGCCGCCGAAAATACATGTTCGTCCGCAGCCCCATGTAATCCACCCGCTGCGCCAGCACCTGCCGGGCAAAAAAGGTCATCCCGGTCAGCGACCCGGCATCGCCCCGATGGCGGTCCTGGCTCAAACCAAAGGCGCGCTCGTCCGCAGCAAAGCTCACCGCATACGGAAAACCCGCGGAATACGCAATCAGGTCAACCGCGTCACCAAGTCCCTGCGCCTCTATGTGCGCCATCACCGGCCCCAAAACCCGCTTGCGAAAGCTCTCGACATCGGTCGTATCGCGCGGCGGCACGTCGTCCAGCCACACCACCTGCCGTTCCGGCAGGTCACGCAAGGCGATGTATTCGTTGGCCACCGCCATCGACAGCGCCGAAGCACGGTTGACCACCAGCAAGGTCGTCTCCGGCCCGCCGCCCGCCAGGGCTGCGCTCAGCACACCCGGCCCACACAACAATAGCAACACCCTCAGCCACACGAAGCCCGCCCTCCTTGCCCGTCTCTCGCCCCCATTCTCCTCCAATTGAATCCAACGCCTCAAATACCCGCACCCTTGGGGGGGGGGAGAGAACGAGGACGGCTGGAACCCAATGGCATTTCCATTTAGCATACGTGACTCATCAACCCAAAGTCACGCCATGCCCCCCAGCCGCCAAGACGATTACGACAGCCCCTGGAAAGACGCAGTCGAGCACGCGTTTCCAGAGTTCATCGACTTTTACTTCCCCCACGCCCACAGGCAAATCGACTGGGCGCGCGGCCATGCCTTCCTCGACAAGGAGCTCAAGCAGATCTCCCATGACGCACCCACGCGCCGACGCCATATCGACAAGCTCGCCCGCGTCTTCCGACTTGATGGCAAAGAGGAGTGGGTCTGTGTTCATATCGAGATCCAGGGCCAACACGACGCCGACTTTGCCGGGCGGATGTTCGTCTACAACTACCGCATCTACGACCGGCACCGCCGCCCCGTCGCCAGCCTGGCCGTGCTGGCCGACGATGATCCGGCGTGGCGCGTGTCCAGCTTCGGCTTCGAGCTGTTCGGCTGCCGGCACCACCTGCACTATCCCGTCGCAAAACTCACCGACCTGACCAAGGATCTCGACA
Organism: uncultured Azoarcus sp.; assembly: GCA_964435845.1. GTDB lineage: Bacteria > Pseudomonadota > Gammaproteobacteria > Burkholderiales > Rhodocyclaceae > Azoarcus_F. The sequence continues at coordinate 24,552 of CAYTAY010000015.1, read as the reverse complement.
CGCTCCTCGACCACCCCAACCCCTTCGCCCTCGTCACCGCCGCCCACCACCTGACGCGCCACACGCGCAAAAGCCCGGAAAGCCGCTTCGAAGCCAAGCGCCGCCTAGTGCGCCTGCTCTACATCCGCGATTGGAACCGCGAACGCATACTCGGCTTCTTCGCCGTCCTGGACTGGATGATGCGGTTGCCGGAAGACCTCGAAAACGAACTGTGGCACGATATCGAACAGATAGAAGGAGAGCGGAAAGTGAAGTACGTCACCAGCGTCGAACGCCTCGCCATCAAACGTGGAATGGAAAAGGGTCTTGAGCAAGGCCTGGAGAAAGGCCTGGAGAAAGGCCTGGAGAAAGGCCGCGCCGAGGGCCGCGCCGAAGGAAGCGCCGCCGTGCTCGCGCGGCTCCTTAACCGCCGGTTTGGTCCGCTTTCCACCACAGTCACAGAACGGCTCACCAAAGCCACCCCGGAGCAACTGGAAGCATGGGCGGAACGCGTGCTAGATGCCTCCAGCATCGAAGACGTCTTCGCCGGCAATTGACCGCGACCAACTCAGTCATTCCCGGGATCAATGAAGACCAGTAGCGCATCGCCTCATAAAGGCCGACAGACCCCCGCACCACCGCCCAATCGCCCGGCGTAGCCGGGCTCCTACCACACCCCTGGCACCGCCCCGTAGGAGCTCGGCTCCGCCGAGCGATCCCGCGCCGGCAACCGGCACCACCGCCTCATCGCCCGCACCACCGCCCAATCGCCCGGCACAGCCGGGCTCCAACGATACCCCTGGCACTGAACCGTAGGAGCCCGGCTCCGCCGGGCGATGCTGCGCCCGCACCCGCAACCACGCCACATCCCGTAACATCCGCCCATCCCGCAGCACCCTCACCAAATCGCTCGGCACAGCCGAGCTCCTACATCATCGAATACGCTTCTCGGGCGACGTAGTGCACACCGTACTGCAGCAAAATGCGGATACCATAGCGAATGAACCCGCCCTAGCCGCCACCTGCCCATGCCTTCGGATTTCCTCATCAAGGCCGACAAAACCCTGCGCCACCACGGCTCGAGCGCGCTGCGTGCGGCGCGGCGCGCCTGGTGGTCGCTGCGACGCACCCCCGCCGACCGGCCGGTGATCGTGCTCGGCTGCTCCCGTGCCGGCACCACCGTGGTCTACAAAACCCTCTCGGAATCCCCCCAGCTCGGCACCCTGCAGCGTGAAACCCACGACTTCTGGATGGACCTCCACCCCCTGGAAGACAAACACTGGAACACCCACGCGCTCGACGCCACCGACGCCAGCGCGGCAGACCGTGACTACGTGGCGCGCTACTTCTACAGCTGGACCGGTCGCCACCGCTGGGTGGACAAGAACAACCAGAACGGCCTGTGCGTGCCCTACCTCCGGGCGCTGTTTCCGGATGCCGTCTTCGTCTACGTCAAGCGCCACCCCGGCGACAACATCAATTCGCTCATCGAAGGCTGGGGCAAGCCCGATAAATACGCCACCTGGAGCGGCACCTTTCCGGAAACCGTCGCCATAGACAATGGCCGCTACACCCGTTGGTGCTTCTTCCTCGCCGAAGGCTGGCGCAACTACCTGCGCGCGCCCATCGAAGAAGTCGCCGCCTTCCAATACCGCGCCATCAACCGCGCCATCCTCGACGCCCGCGCCGCCATCCCCACCAGCCAGTGGGTCGAAGTCTTCTACGAAGACCTGGTCCGCGACCCGGTGGCCGGCTACCGCAAGCTCTACGCCGACTGCGGCCTCGACTTCACCCCCGCGGTGCGCACCCACTGCGAGCAGGTGCTCGACAAACCCTACGACGTCTTCGGCGAAATAGAGCTCGACAAATGGAAGAAAGGCCGCAACCGCGAGCGCGTCGAGCGCGTCTTGCCAGCGCTCGACGCGCTCGCCCGCGAGATGGGCTACCCAGGGCAATCGCATGAATGTTGAGCAAGCACCATCAATCGATGGCATTCACACGCTAACGCGCTGTAGGAGCCCGGCTTCGCCGGGCGATTCGGCCGCCGTGCCCGCGCCGAGCGCTGCATCGCCCGGCGAAGCCGGGCTCCTACGAAGGCATGCCAACCTACTAAGACACGCCAACCTACTAAGACACGCCAACCTACGAAGGCATGCCAACCTGGATGGCACTCATGCGATTGCCCTGAAGGGCTACCGGGCAGCATGAACCCGCCGCGCTTCTCGGTCATCATCCCGGTCTTCAACGGCGAAGCCTTCGTGGCCCGTGCCATCGAGTCCGCCCTGGCACAAACGCTGCCGGCACACGAAATCATCGTCATCGACGACGGCTCCACCGACGATACCGCTGCGGTAGTCGCCCGGTTCGCCGCTGCCAAGGCGCCCCTGGTGCGCTACCTGCACCAGCCAAACGCCGGCGTTTCCGCCGCCCGCAACGCCGGGGCAAGCGCCGCCAGCGGCGACTGGCTCGCCTTTCTCGACGCCGACGACTGGTACTACCCCCACCGCCTCGCCGCCCATGCGGAACTCATCGCCGCCCAACCCGGCCTCGACTTTCTCACCGGCGACTACGACTACCTGCGCCCGGACGGCAGCCGCATCTCCGGCTCCATGGAGATCCACCCCTCCGGCCAGGCCATGCTCGCGAAGGCTGCTGGCGAGCAAACCGTGGTCTTGACTGCCGACGATCTCGAACCCTTCGTCGCCCAGCACTTTGGCGACACCCACACCCTGAGCGTGCCACGCGACACCTTCCACGCCGTCGGCGGCTACCCCACCGGCTACCGCATCGCCGAAGACGTTTTCTTTCTCATCCGTCTGTGTGCTCGTGCCAAAAGGGTCGGCGTCGCCTGCCAGCCCCTGGCCGCCTACCTCATCCACGAGGGCAGCGCCACCCGCCGCAATCCTCTGCAGGCACAGTTCGACAACGTGCTTACCCTGTGCGCGATAGCGGCCGACAGCCACCGGTACCCTCTGCCCGTGGCGCACGGCCTGGTTCAGCGCCTCGCGCAAGGCCGCCTAAACCTCGCCTACGCCCTCGTGCGCGAAGACCGCCGCCTCGAGGCTTGCAAAGCGGTGCTGCCCAACCTCTGGCAAACGCCAGGCTGGCCAGCCCTGCGCGGACTCGCCTCCATCCTGCGCGGCTGAACCCGGATCAATGACATTTGCAGACAGAAATCCCCGCTCAGCGTGTGATAATTCATTGCCACTGCACTGCAGCATGACCAGAATGTAGAAGATGCTGTACGGATTCGCGCCCATCTGACGGAACACCATGACCACCCTGATCAAGGACCTCTACCAATACCGGGAATTGATGGCCACGCTCGCATGGAAGAACATCGCCATGCGCTACAAGCAGGCCTATCTCGGCATCGCCTGGGCCATCATCAAGCCGGTCGCGCTGATGCTGATCTTCACCCTGGTAAAAAGCTTCGTCGGCATCGACAGCGGCGACATCCCCTACCCTATCCTGGTCTTCGCCGCGCTCATGCCGTGGATCTTTTTTCAGGAGTCCACCTCCGACGGCGTCAACAGCGTGGTCAGCAACACCGCCCTGGTCAAAAAGATCTACTTCCCCCGCGAGATCTTCCCGATCACCTCGGTGCTCACCAAACTGGTGGAGCTTGGCATCAACTTCGTGATCCTTGCCGGGTTGATGGTCTGGTTCGGCATGATGCCCACCCACCATATCGTCTGGGTGCCGGTCATCCTTGCCTACACCGTGCTCGCCGCGCTGACCCTCGCCTTCGCCGGTGCGGCCATCAACGTCTATTACCGCGACGTCGGCCAGGCCCTGCCGGTGCTGCTGTCCCTGCTCATGTATGCCTCACCGGTCATTTACCCGCTGGCACTGGTCAAGCAAAAGCTGCTGGTCGAGCAGGCTGCGGGCGATTGGTCGAACTTTTTCTACACTGTCTACACTCTGAACCCGCTGGCGGGCATCATCGATGCATTCCAGAGCGTGGTCCTGCGCGGCGAAGCGCCAGACCTGCACGCGATGACGCCCGGCATGGTGACCATCGCGATCCTGCTGCCCCTGAGCTACCTCTACTTCAAACGCGCCGAAAGCTATTTCGCCGACGTGATATGAACCACAAAGACACAAAGTGATGAAGGCAGAGTCCACAGTGCGATCACTTGCTCCCCTCTGTGCAGACGTTGAAACGCTGGCGGCGGTGGTATATGAACCACAAAGACACAAAGTG